>VBQI01000076.1 GCA_008297865.1 Thermoplasmata archaeon | reverse complement strand
ACTTATTTAAAATCAACTTGGATCTATTTTCAATGAAATATCTTGGATTCGGCAGCAAAATTTATCATGTCACGGTTTTATAGGAAAACCCGGGTACCCTAAATTTTTAGTTTGGTGAGTTTCTTCAACACATCTTCTGGATTTTTTCCTAAAATCAAAATCATGGGTTCCTTGCCTATATCCCCCTCATGATATATTATATCTGGCACTTTTCCTACTCTTTTTATTGCCTGCTCTATCCCCCATGGTATGGTCGCTCCTTCCTGCTTTTTTATCTTTGCTGGCTCCTGTTGACGATTGTAAAATGATATGCTGAATATTTCCTTTGCCTTCTTTAGAATGTTTTTATCATATCTTATATTCATCACTGCTCTCATTTCCCTATTATGTTCCATCGCTTTTAATATTGCCTTGGCAAGATGGCGTGAGGAACCGAATTTTATTTCCCCACCTCTTGCTTTTTCCCCCGCTCTCACAATTCTCCCTTCAACAGAAGCAACGTCTTTCATTTCTTTGGCATAAGGATATGGAAGTGCATAGGCAAAATTCATGCCAACTTCTGGAATTAAATCAATGATATTGTCATTCAAAAGCTTGTTGACTGCCATTTTTAACTCCTCATAAACTTTCCATTTCTCTGCTTCAATAGCTATCCATGAAATTGGATTAACTGGACAATGACCATGTCCAATTTTTACTCCGTATTTAATTGCAGTAGAAATAAATTTCTTTGCTATTTTAATGCTTTCTTCAATGTTATAACCTTTTGCCAAGTTTGCAGTAATAGCAGCAGAGAAACTGCATCCTGTACCATGTGTACAACCCCTCAACCTTCTTCCTTCATATTCGGTAAATTTTCCTTTATGAAACAAGATATCTGTAGCGTTTTCGCCAATGTGACCTCCTTTTATTATTACCGCATGGGCACCTAACTTTTTAATTTCCTTTGCACATTTCTTTACATCCTCCTTGCCTTTTATTTTAATTCCAGTAAGCTTTTCAGCTTCATATTTATTTGGAGTGATTATATAGGCGAGAGGAATGATATGTTTAATGAAAGCATCAACTGCACTTTCCTGTAATAAATATACCCCACTTTTTGCAACCATCACTGGATCAACTACAACGGGGAATTCCTTTTTCTTAAAGGCTTTTGAAATAGTAGAAGCAACAGCTTTTATTATTTTCTCATTGCCCAACATTCCTGTTTTTGCAGAATCAACGCCGATGTCTTCTATAATGCATTCAATTTGCTTTTTAACCATCGGCGATGGTAGATAAAATATGGCTCTAATGTCTAATGTATTCTGAGCGGTTACAGAAGTTATTGCTGACATTCCATGGACATTAAATGCAGAAAATGTTTTCAAATCAGCCTGTATGCCTGCTCCTCCTCCGCTGTCGCTTCCCGCAATTGTCAATGCTTTATATATCATATTATTCAAAACAAATGCAATTTGAATAGTTTTCGATAGATAGTATTTTATATGAGAAATTGTTCATCAAAAATGAAGGAGATAGCTTTTATTATCCTTGCAACCATAGTTGCAGGATGCCTGTATGGGGTAACTGGAAAACAAATGAGTATGGACGAGCTTATGAAAGATGGAAAACAAAATATTGATAATGAAAATTTTACATATACTTACGATTACAAATCGCTAAATGATGGAGATACAGTCATAATAAAAGATACAATTCATTCAAAAGAAATTAGAGGGAATGATACATTTCTTACATTTGAGTCAAATTCAACACTCGGAATGTATTTTATTGGGAATTTAACAGATTTTAATGCAGGAGATAAAGTAAAAATAGTCTTACATATTTCAAGAGATACTTTTGTGAAGACTTATGGAGCACAAACATGGTCATTCGACTTTGAAATTTTTGAAGAAGGATGGGACTTCGACCAACATATGCCAATACCATTTCCACCTTCTGTAATAAAGCATGTGAGATAGGAATATAAATATGAAAACAATATTTCATCATGAAAGCAGTCTATTTTAAATCAGCTTCAACACCATTCGCAAAAGATGCTCTGCATTTAGCCATGGAAAAATTATTTGAAAAAGTGAATGTAGTAGAAAAAAGAGATATTGTTGCCATAAAGCTTCATATGGGGGAGTTGGGCAATACTGGCTACATAAGACCAATTTTTGTAAGAAAAATTGTCGAAATGGTGAAAAAGCAGGGAGCAAAGCCATTTATAACAGATACAACAACTTTGTATGGTGGACATAGAAATAATGCAATTGACTATTTGCATACAGCAGCCATTAATGGCTTCAACATGGCATCGATGGGTTGCCCTATAATAATTGCAGATGGATTACTTGGCAATGATTATATATCTGTAGAAGTAGATGGAAATAAAATAAATGTTGCCTCTGCAATATATGAAGCAGACTGCCTAATTGTTATGAGCCATTTCAAAGGACATGGAATGTCTGGATTTGGAGGAGCGATAAAAAACTTGGGGATGGGGTGCACAAGCAAGGCAGGCAAAGCATGGCAACATGCAAAAAGCAAGCCATCATTTAACGAAGAAAAATGTATAGAATGTCTAAAATGCATTAAATTCTGTCCCGCACATGCAATAGAATATGAAGATAAAATAAAGATAGATTATGAAAAATGTTATGGATGCGGTGCCTGCACAGTTTTGTGTGAGCAAGGATGCTTCTATATTAATAATGGCAATGAATTTCAGGAAAGAATCGTTATTTCGGCAAAGGCGGTGCTTAAAAAATTTGAAGATAAAGTTTCTTTCTTTAACTTTTTGATGGATATTACTCCTAGATGTGACTGCTGTTCATTTGCAGATAAACCACTTATAAATGATATAGGCATAGTTGCATCAAATGATGCCGTTGCAATAGATAAAGCATCGTATGATTTGATCTATTCCTATGCAGGAAAAGACATATTCTACGAAGAGCATGGGATAGATGGGCTTGCACAGATAAATATAGGAGAGAAAATTGGTCTTGGAGACAAGGAATATAAGCTTTTGGAAATTTAAGCCTAAAAAAATCCATCATCGACATTAAAATTTTCTCTCTCATCTTTTCTTTCTAAATTTTCAATGCTTTTTATATAATCTTCGTACAAATGAATTTTTGCTGGAATTGCAAATGGTGCTCCAGGATATGTTATTAAAGCCTCGCCCACTTCTAAAGTCTGAATTTCTTTTTCAAGTTTTGAAATGTCCTGCTTCGCCGATGATTTTAAAATATTTCTATCTCCCTCATCTGCTAATCCAAGAATAAAGAAAGTATTAAACTGGCTTAGTAACTCTTCTTTTATCAATTTGGGCTGTTGGGTTATTGCACATAACCCAACTTTAAATTTCCTTCCCTCCCTTGCAATCTGAGCAAAAATACCGTCATGAAGCACACGTTGAGCTTCTTCAACAGTAATAAGAATAGGTGGAATTTTATCAAATTTCTCCTTATTCCTAAATAAAGCTTTATTATATTGTAATATTTTTCTGGCAATGACAATACTTATCAGCAACTCTTCATATTCATATAAGCCAGAAGTATCGATTAAAACAACTTTTCCAGAATGGAGTTCCTCGATTATTGCCTTTGTGGTGCTTATACTCTCATCCTTATGCACAATATCTGATTCCAAAATTCTCTCTGCCCTTCTTTTCAAAACACTAAATGTTATATCCTGAATTTTTTTCTCGAAAGATTCCACAAGTTCAGGAATATTTTTTTCATGCAATTCAACAAGCCATTTTCTTCCAAATTTTGACTGTAGAGCATATAAAGCTTCTCTCTGAGCATCACTAAATGAAAATATATCTTCCAAATCTACAACATTTATTTCATGTGCAGATATTGTTAGTCTGTTAACCCCAAATTCGGGATGAGGAGAATAAAAAATAGCCCTCTCTTCTGCAAGTGGATGTTTCTTCAATCCTTCATAATATTCTCCATGAGGATCTATAATAAGTATGCCATACTTTCCTAACTTCATAGCGGAGGCGGCAAAAACCCTCATTAAATTGCTTTTCCCCATCCCTGTTGTAGCAAATATTCCAATATGATACGGAATTAACTCGCCTTTTATTCCAACTTTTATATCAAGCTCTTTTTCTCCACTCCTAATTTTGCCGACTTCTATATCTCCCATGTATTTTTCTATAAATTTGTAATCATCTCTGGTTGCCCTCCTAACCATGCAGAAGTGGGAAGGCAAAGTTTTTGGCTTGTAAAATTTTCCATTATGAATATAGCCAAGAGGTTTGCATACACATATTTTAAAAAGTCTTCTTTCTTTCTCTCTCAACCCATACTCTTCCTTTTTTTCATCAAGCAATAGCATATCACCTGCTGTTCTTATTCCCCATTTTTCATCTCCTTCCTGTCCATATTTAATATCTATAACTCTCAGAAAAAATATTGCATTCCTCTCTTTATCATCCGCAACTACAATCTCCCCAATTTTTGTATCTTCTTTATAATTTTGCCTGAAAGCAATCTCCCCAATACTTTTTCCAATTATTCTACCTATCATTTCATCCCTCTAAATATTCATGATAGTCATAAAATATGTTTTCCCATTCCATTCCCTTTTCCACTGCTTTCTGTTGCATTGCATACCTTAGATAATTTCCTTCTTGCTGCGATATTTTGACTGCTTTATGAATTTCTGCCAAAGGATAGGGGTAGCCTAAATAGCTTACATCATTGCATAATGCAGAAATTTCTGATAACATTTCCTCAACGTCATTGCCTGTATAATCTACTCTGAAAACAAACCTTGAATAAGGGTGGAATTTTACTGCATAAATATTTTTTTCCATTTCATAATACCAGCATTTACATGGCAATATTTTGTCACCAAATTTTTTTATGAGAAATAGCATAGGAACGTTGCCAATTTTATATCCACTTTTCTTGCTTATTCCAACAATTCCATTAACTTTTCCCCTTAAACAGCCATCAAGTAGAACAAGTATGCCATCTTTTGCACACTTTTTAGCAAGTTCATATTCCTCTTCTTCCCTTCTTTCATCATTCTTTGCCTCGGCATTTTCACCATATATTATATCTATGGAAACATCATCTACTCTTTTTTCTTTCACCTTTCTCTCATCGGCTAAAATATATCCAACTCTCCTTGCAAAAATTGAAAATGAATAAGCATCAAAAAGCTTGATAGAACTTCCATCTATTGCATATGCTTGACATTTCTTCTTTCTCTCAAATTCAACAAAGCAATCTTTATCAAACTCATAATCTATGTTGAATATTTTCCTAATCTGCTCTACTGCCTCGTCAATTTCCATCAATTCATAATGCTTTTCAGCTTAAATTAATTCTCCATTCTATATTCAACTATTATATTTCCATTATCATCAACGAGACGGCGCAAATTGCCCTTGCCATATATACGCAAACTTTCTCCAAAGTTGTCTATATGCTCCCATCCCCGCATGGTAAAATAATGAAGGCTATTTTATAAAACTTTCTTAATTTTTTAACTAGGTAAATATCCAACACCAGTATCTCCGCATGTTGGCTAAAAATTGCTGTTAGCATGGTTTATTTTTGCTAACAGCAATACAAAAAAGAGGGATTGTTCTATTTCCAT
>VBQI01000014.1 GCA_008297865.1 Thermoplasmata archaeon | reverse complement strand
CCCTGGGGCTTGACATCCTATCCTCCTCCTTGGATAGGATTATCCCCAGGGCTTAATTTTTTCTAAAATTTTTACTTTCGGAGATACTGAACTATCCAAATAATTTTAATATATCGAAGTATTCAGGAGTGAATGGAAGAATTTATACAGATAGCAAAAAAAGTTGCAGATGAGATAGAAAAGAAGATAAAAGGGGAAAATCCCACCAAATTTGGCGAGGAAATTTGTATTGGAGCAGACGGCACACCAACGCAATATATTGATAAGGTAGCTGAAGATGTTGCCCTTGAAATTATCGGAAAAAGAGGAAATGTGCTTTCTGAGGAAATAGGTTTTATTGATAATGGGAGGAAACATACTTTCGTTATCGATCCCATAGATGGAACCAGAAATGCAATTCACGGTGTTCCATTTTATGGCATATCAGTTGCAGTCGGAAAGAAAAGCACTGAAGATGTTTTGTATGGTATAGTTAAAAACATTCCAACGGGAGATATATATGAGGGATATAAGGGAAAAGGGGCTTTTTTGAACGGAAAGAGAATAGAAGTAAGTAAAGATTTTTCAGATCCCATCTTCTGCCTTGTTTTAGGAGAGTCGGGAAATGAAAGAACATGGAAGCTTGCAAATATGAAAAGCATTCGTGCTTTGGGGGCTGCGGCTTTAGAAATGTGCTTGGTTGCGAGCGGTGCGATACATGCATATTTTATGGGTAAAGAGAGCTTAAGGGTAACGGACATTGCTGCTTCCTGTTTGATTGTAAGAGAGGCAGGGGGAGAAGTATATAATGCAAATGGAGAAATTTTAAATGTTCCCTTTGATTTAGATGCGAGAAGTAGTGTGGTGGCTGTAGCCTCGCCACATCTGCTGGAGGTATTGCTATGAAATGGGGAATTGTTTGCAAACCATCTGATGATTCTTATAAAATTGGAAAAAGCATTTATGAGATGCTTCATGAAGCACTGCTTGAAAAGAAAATTGCTTCATATCTTGGAAAAAATGGACTCTCTATCGAGGAGATAGGCAGAGAGGCAGATGGTATTATTGTTGTTGGAGGAGATGGCACCATTTTGATGACTTTTCAGCACACAACTAAGCCAGTGTTTTCAATAAATACTGGTAGAATAGGATTTCTTACAGAAGTGGAAGCGGAAGAAGCGGAAGAAGCAATGGAAAAAATTCTGCAAGGAGAATATAAAATTGAGGAGAGGATTAAAATAAAAAGCCTGCTGAATGACTGGCGCCTTCCAGATGCAGTAAATGAGATTGCAATTCACACTGCACATCTTGGAAAAATTCTTCCCTTTAGAGTGTATATAAACGGTGAGATAGTTCAAGAAATAGATGGAGATGGATTAATAGTTGCTACTCCAACTGGCTCAACAAGTCATGCTTTATCCGTAGGTGGTCCAATTGTTGAGCCTCTTTTGAATGTTTTTATTATTGCTCCAATGGCTCCATTTCGCCATCTTGCTTCTCCACTTGTTATTTCAGCAGAAAATAGAGTGAGGATTGAAATAGAGAAGGAGGCGCAAATAGCCATCGATGGATTACATATAGAAGATTTTACACCCGATGACAAGCTGGAGGTGATGATGTCCGAAAAAAGGGCGAGATTTATGAAGTTGAAAAATGATTTTTATGAGAAAATTTATAAAAAGCTCAGATTTGGGAAATATAAATGAAAATAAGGGCTATAGAAAGGGGGTGTTTAGAGACCATTAAGCAAGCATCAAAAGAACTTCATCCAAATGAATTTCTTGCAATGCTTTCAGTAGGAAAAAGAAAAGATGTGATTTCAGAAATTGTTCTACTTCCTCAAATGGTATATGGAAAGAGGCATGCAACATTCAATATTTATATGGCTCCATATGACAGAAGCATTGTTGGCACAGTTCATTCCCATCCAAGCGGAAATGCATTGCCTTCAGAAGGAGACCTGTTTACTTTTCAAAAGCATGGAAGAATACACATAATCATTGCATATCCATATGAGGATGATACATGGAAGGCATATGACTATAATGGAAACGAAATATCTTTGGAAATTGTGGAATAAGCTTATATTCAGTTTTACATAAATTTCTATGCAGAAATTAATAGAAGTGTTGAATAAAGCAAAAGAAAAAGATGCAAATTTTAATCGGATATTTGGCTCAATGTGTACTGTGCCACATGAAATGGCAAGGAAAGCATATGAAATGTTTATTGAAACAAACCTTGGAGATTACGAGCTTTTTAAAGGAACAAAGGAACTGGAGGAGAAAGCAATTCAATGGATTGCCAAGCTTTTTCACGCTCCTTCTAGCTATGCTGGCTTGCTTACATCTGGTGGAACAGAGAGCAATATCACTGCCTTATGGATTTTCAAAAAATTGAGCGGGAAAAATGAAGTAGTATTGCCAAAACAGGCACATTTTTCATTTATTAAAGCTTCTTCACTCCTTGATTTAAAGCTTAATGTAATTGAATGCAAGTATAGGATGAATGCAAGCGACGTAAAAAAACACATTTCTTCTAGCACATCATGTGTTGTCGCTATTGCTGGAAACACACCATTTGGCTATGTAGATGAAATTGAGGAAATTGCAGAAATATGTAGTGAGGAAAACATTTTTTTGCATGTTGATGCTGCTTTTGGTGGATTCATCATTCCTTTTATAAGCAATAAATTAATTGATTTTAGAGCAAAAATAAGTAGCATATGTGTTGATGCTCATAAAATGGGGATGGCTTGCATACCATGTGGCTTCCTGCTTTTAAAAGAGAAGAAATGGCTTGAAGAGATAAGAGTGAGAAGCAGATGTACTCATACAAGATTTCAAGCTTCTTTACTCGGCACCCGTCCTGGGGCGGCTGCCGCTGGAGCATATGCTGTTATGCATTATCTTGGCTATAAAGGATATGAAACCATAGCAAAGAAATGTATGGAAAATACTGCATATATGATAAAACTTTTAGATAGGGAAGGTATAAAATATGTTGAACCTGAGCTAAATCTTATTGCAATTAAGACAAAAAATGTCGGCATGATGGTGGATAAACTATCTAAGTTAAATTGGTATGTTGGAGCAGATGAAGAAAATGGGATAATTCGCATAGTTATAATGCCACATGTGAGCAAGGAAATGATTAATAAATTTGTTAGTGATTTGAAAAAGGTGATGGAATGAAAAAACTTGTTGAATCATTGAAAGAAGCGCCAATTGTTAAAAAGGGAGACTACAGCTATGTTGTACATCCAATTACAGATGGTATTCCCTTTATAGAGCCAGAATTACTTAATGAAGTGGTGGAGGAAATTGCAAGAGAGATGCCATCATGCCATAGAATTGTGACAATGGAAGCAATGGGAATACCAATAGCAACTTTGCTTGCAATCAAAACTGGCGTGCCATTTACCATAATAAGGAAAAGGAAATATGGATTGCCTGATGAGAGAGAAGTTGTGCAAAAAACTGGATATTCTGAAACAAGGTTGTATATAAATGGCATTAATAAAGGAGATGAAGTTGTTATTGTTGACGATGTTTTAAGCACTGGTGGCACACTTATTGCAGTTGTTGAAAAGTTGAAAGAAATTGGTGCAATTATTAAAGGAATATTTATTGCAGTGAATAAAGGAAATAAGGAGGAAGTGGAAAGAAAAATTGGAATGAAAATAAAAACTTTGGTGAATATTTCGGTAAACCATGAAGTTAAAATATTATGAAGTAGATGAAAAGGAACTTTTACAGGAAGCAAAAAAAGGAAAAAGAATTGCAATAAAATTGCCAAATGGCTTATCATGCTATGCCTGCAAAATACTTTCTTTTTTGAAAAATAATGGTATAGATGCAATATTCCTCGCAGAATCATGCTATGGAGCTTGCGACTTTATTTTTTACGATGATATAGATAGAATTATATGCATTGGAGAAGCAGAAATGCCCTATCTTTGCTATAAGCCTCCTGTTTCTTTTATTGAAGCAAAATATGATTTTGATGTAAAATTTATTGAAGAAGCTCTGCCATTCATTGAAGGAAGAAAAGTTGGTGTTGCAAGCATTACACCTTTTATACACAAAATAGAAGAATGCAAAAAATTTATTGAAGAAAAAGGATACAAAGCATTCATAGGAGACAAAAGCAGGCGCACTGCGTACAATGGACAAATTTTGGGATGCGATATTTCTTCAGCAACATCTATAGCAAATAATGTTGATTCATTTCTCTTCATCGGAGATGGATTTTTTCATCCCCTCGCCCTATATATAGCTGTAAGGAAGCCAGTAATTGTGGCAAATCCTATTGAAAAGAAAATATATAGCAAAGAGATAGAAGAGATGGCAGAAAAAATGATAAAAAAGAGATATGCACACATTGCGAAGGCAACGGAATGCGAGAAATTTGGAATAATAGTTACAAAAAAAATTGGACAAAGAAGACTGCAGCTGGCTAACAGATTAAAGAAAATGCTAGAAAGGCACCAAAAAGAAGCTTTCTTAATTTTTATGAATGATATAAATGAGGCAATAAACTATTTCGATTTTGATTGCTATGTTTCCACTGCATGCCCAAGAGTGGCAATAGATGATGCAGATAGATATGAAAAATTGATTTTGACACCCATTGAAATAGAAATTTTGCTTGGGGAAAGAAAATGGGAAAATTATGGATTTGATCAAATTCTTTAACAAAAGCTCTTTATATTGTCTGCTTTTATCAAAATATGGCAATTATAAGCGATGAGGACAAGGAATATATCAAGAGTAGATTTAAAAAAGAAATGGAGAAGGAAGTACGAGTTATTTTCTTCACTCAGGATTTCGAGTGCCAATTTTGTAGGGAAACAGGCGAAATTTTAAAGGAATTAAAAAGCTTGACAGATAAAATAAAGCTTGAGGTGCATGAATTTCAAAAGGAAAAGGAACTGGCTGAAAAATATGGCGTTGATAAAATACCAGCAATACTTCTTTTCGGAGAGAAGGAATATGGGATAAGATTTTTTGGCATTCCTTCAGGTTATGAATTTTCAACATTGATAGAGGATGTCATTCACGTTTCAACTGGCAGAACGCAATTGAAGGAGGAAACAAAAAAGGAAGTAAAAAAGATAGATAAGCCTTTGCATATACAGTTTTCATCACTCCCACTTGCCCATATTGTCCGACGATGGTGCATCTTGCCCACCAGATGGCAATAGAGAATGAAAATATAAAGGCAGATATGGTAGAAGCTATAGAATTTCCACATCTTGCCCAAAAATATAGGGTCATGGGCGTTCCAAAAACTGTTATTAACGATAAAAAAGAAATAGTCGGAGCTTTGCCAGAAGAAGAATTTCTGGAGGAAATAAAAAAAATGCTTTAAAGGAGTAAACTAATTCCAACAATTTTTTATAATAACTCAATATCTTGGAAGAGATGAAAGAAGATGTCATATTCAGGGCTTATGATATAAGGGGCATATACGGAAAGGATTTAACAGAAGAAATTGTTCATGATATAGGAAGAGCTTTTTCAACATTTATTGGTTATGGGAAAAAAATATGCTTGGGCAGAGATACAAGGAATTCGGGAGCAACTCTCCTCGAATCTTTTCTGGCTGGATTGACAGAAGCTGGATGTTGTGCAGTTAAAGCAGGCATAATTCCAATTCCCGTCCTTGGCTTCTTAACTTGGCACAGGAATTATGACATGGGCGTTTATATTTCCGCCTCTCATAATCCTCCAGAATATAATGGCATAAGATTTAGAGGAAAAGATGGTGCAGGTTATATGGATGAGAAAGGAGAAATAAAAAGAATTTTTATGGAAAAAAAATTTAGGAAAATTTCTTTTGAAGAGAAAAGGAAGCTGTATGTTGCAGATTATGATAACAATCTTCTGCTTGAAGAATACTTTAGCTTTATCGTTGAAAGGGTGAATTTACAGAAGGAGATGAGCATTGTTGTTGATCCAGGCAATGGTTCTGCATGCAAAATGTTGCCTTTATATGAAAAGATAGGGTGCAGGGCATATGGCATAAATACATATCCAGATGGAGATTTTCCAGGAAGAGGACCAAATCCAAATGAAAAGAGCTTAAGCCAAACGGCAAGTTTTTTGAAAAAGATTGAAGCAGATTTTGCTGTTGCTTTTGATGCAGATGCTGACAGAGGCATTATTCTCGATGATAAAGGCAGACTTGTGCCACCTGAAAAGATAGCAGTGATAATAGCGAGACATGCCGGCGTGAAAGGCAAAATAGTTGCAAGCATGGATTGCTCAATACTATTGGAAAAAGAACTTTCAAAGGAAGGAATTGAGGTGGTTAGAGAAAAGGTGGGAGATGTTTTTATTTCAAAAGCAGTTAAAAGACACAATGCAATTATAGGGGTTGAACGTTCTGGACATTTCTTTATCCCTTCTTTTCATTTTTCAGATGACCCCTTTGCAATGAGCTCAAAGCTTGCTGAAATATTATCGCAAAGCAAAGAAAAGCTGTCTTCGTTGGTCGATAACATTCCTGAATACACTTACTACTCTGAATATTTTGAATGCCCAGAGAATATTAAATTCAATGTAATGGAAAAATTAAAAGAAGAGATGTCTAAATTAGAATACGAGATTAATTTGAAGGATGGGGTGCGCATTTCTACAGACGACTGGATGGTTCTGATAAGAGCTTCAAACACCGAGCCACTTATAAGAATGTATATAGAAACCTCGATAGATAATTTAGATGAGTTAAAAGAAGCATATAAGAAAAAGATAACAGATGCAATAAAAAGCTTAAAGCAAAGGATTTAAAGAGATCCCTCCTTTATCCTCTCCCTTATCTTCTCCATAAAAGAATTCATGAAATGAAGGTTATGTATCGTAGCCAGCCTCAAGGCAAGAGGCTCCTTTTCCTTGAAGAGGTGATTTAGGTAATCTAAGGAGAAATTTCTACAGGTGAAGCAGTTGCACTCATCATCAATTACCTCTCCTCTCACCTTTTTCTTCCCTAAATTTATTTTTCCTTTGCTTGTAAAAATTGTTCCATGTCTTGCATTTCTTGTAGGAAAGGCACTGTCAAAGATATCGATGCCATATTTTACACATTTTTCAATGTCTTCTGGAGAACCAACACCCATTAAGTGGCGAGGTTTATCTTTTGGTAATAAATTTGCTGTTTTTTCAACAACAGCAATCATTTCCTGCTTGGGTTCGCCAATGCAGAGGCCCCCAATGGCATAGCCATAAAAATCCATGCTTGCCAGCTTCTGAGCGCATTTTTCCCTTAAATCAAAATATATTCCTCCCTGAACGATTGCAAAATTTCTTTCTCCTTGGCTTCTTTCCGCCCATAAAAGAGTTCGCTCAACAGATTTTTCCACCCTACGCCTGCTATATGGATATGAGGGACAATCATCGAGTGCAAAAATGAAATCGCTTCCTATTTTCTCTTGCACTTCAATGCATTTTTCGGGTGTGAAAATTTCTTTCCTTCCATCTGGCATGCTGAAAACGATGCCTTCCTCCTTTACTTCTGATGGAAATTTTTTAATTGATTGGAAGCCTCCGCTATCACTAAATATAATTCCATCCCATTTCATAAAAGAATGCACCCCTATTCTAGACACAATATCCATTGCCCTCCTGTAAATATGAAGGGCATTGACAATTATAGCCTTGCTCCCTGCCTCCTTTGCCTCTGCTGGTGTAATGGTTTTAATGCACGCTTTTGTTGCAACTGGCAAGAAGGCTGGCGTTTCCAAACTGACGCCATGCGCCTTCAGTATGCCAGTTCTTGCCATTCCATTTTCTTCAACTATTTTAAACATTTTCAGCTTGTTTTAATATTGTTTTAATATCAGCATCACGTCCCCAAAGCTAAGGAAGCGATAATCCATTTTTAATGCTTCTTCATATGCTTTCATTATTCTCTCCTTTCCAGCAAATGCAGATGTGAGCAAGAGGGGGGAGGAATTTGGCATATGGAAATTAGTCAGCATTCCCCTTATAGGAGATTGAAATTTATAGCCAGGCTCAATAAACAAATTGCTCCATCCAGAAGATGCTACTACCCTACCATTTTTTGAAGAGCTTTCAAGTGCTTTAACTGTTGTTGTTCCAACTGCAATAACGTTATTAGCGCTATTTATTATCTCTGCAGCCTCTTCGCTTATATGATAATATTCCCTTTCATTTTTCATCCTTTCTGGTGGTAAAAAGGTTGCCAGTCCAACGTGCAAGGTGACGAAAACAATTTGCACACCTTTCCTTTTTATTTTCTCCAGCAATTCTTCAGTAAAGTGCAATCCTGCAGTTGGAGCAGCAATTGAACCAGCATGTTTAGCATACACCGTTTGATACCATTCATCCTTTTCCACTTCCCTCTTTATGTATGGAGGAGTGGGCATATTTCCAATTTTTTCTATCTCTTCCATTTCCAAAGGAAGTTGTATGATGCATTTTCCATTTTCTCTTCTGACAACTTCTCCTTCATACTCATTGATATAAAATTTTGTTCCTTCCCTTATTTTTCCTTTTATAAGAGCTTCATATTCATTTTCCCTCTTTCCAACAATCAATATCTCTATTTTCCCTCCTGTCTCCTTTCTTCCAAATAGTCTGACTTTCATCACTTTTGAATTATTAAGCACAATCGCATCTCCTTCCTTAACATAGTGAATGATTTCGCTGAATTTTCTATGTTCAATTCTCTCCCCATTTAAAACTAAAAGTTTACAAGAATCTCGTGGAATGGCTGGAGATTGAGCTATTTTTTCTTTTGGTAAGTGATAATCAAATCCCATTATTTTTTCTTCAAGAAAGGTAAGCCAGTTTTTTCATTCACGAGAACTTCATAACCTGATGGAAGTGGACATGGCTTGGCATTTTCCTGCTTTTTCTTGCTGAAGAAATATATTCTTTGCTTCCTTCCTCCTCGTAATGTAACTTCCTTTGTGTAGAGCGTATATTCTCCATATTTATATGGTTCTTCAACAGCTTCCCATTCTGGTAGTTCTTCTTCAACCTCAATTTCTTCTTCAGTAATAATTGCACCCGCTTCAAAAATTTCAAGAACTTCTTTCTCTCTTTTCTTTTCCTCAAGTTTTATCACTTTAACTTTCGGTTTCAGTTCCTCAATTTCCATGCCTCCAACTGCAACTATTTTTTCTCCTTCCATCCTCCATTTTGGAATGGCTTTTTCTGCACTCACAATTCTATTGAGGCGGGCGCAAACGCTACATAAATACTTCCTTTCCTCTTCTGGAATCTTTTCCTCACAAATACTGCATGGCATATAATCTAACACTTGCCTCAAATGTTCCATCTCATCCATTAAAGGATAAGGGAAACATAAAATAAAAATCTTTTGTTTTACAGAGAAATGCCACCACTGCCTACCTTGTCGATTACAAATACTGGGCAAGCATTTAATAAAAATAATAGCATGGGATAAAGCTGGAAATAAAAAAGAGGAAGCTATGGAAGCAAGAATTTTCGTTATAGCAACAGGATTAGACTATCTTACCTCTTTTTCAAATCTTTTTGCCATTTCTAGATAGCGTTGCATTTCTTCTTTTGGCATAGGTTTTACATTTTTGAATGCTTCCTCAAAATGCTTCTTATAAATCTTCATTTCCTTTAGCTTATTTCTATCTTTAGCAACACCATTTGCAATATACTCTCTTATAGCTGCCATCACTGCTTCATTGCATATTGCTGCAATATCAGCACCAGTGTATCCATCTGTTTTTTCTGCGAGTTCATCTATGTTTACATCATCTGCAACTGGCTTGTTTTTAAGATGAATCTTAAAAATCTCTTTTCTTGCATCTTTATCTGGAGGTGGAATATAGATAATGCGGTCAAATCTACCAGGGCGAAGCAAAGCTGGATCGATAATGTCGGGGCGATTTGTTGCAGCTATTACAGTAACATCTCTTAATTCCTCAAGCCCATCTAACTCAGTAAGCAACTGACTTATTACTCGCTCAGTTACATGAGAATCCCCTAAGCTTCCCCTCTGAGGAGCAATGGCATCTATCTCATCAAAGAATACTATGCATGGAGCTGCCTGCCTGGCTTTTCTGAATGTTTCTCTTACAGCCTTCTCGCTTTCTCCCACCCATTTTGAAAGGAACTCTGGTCCCTTTACGCTTATGAAATTTGCCTCACTTTCTGTAGCTACAGCTTTAGCAAGCAACGTTTTTCCTGTGCCAGGTGGGCCATAAAGCAATATGCCTTTCGGTGGCTGAGCATCCATATGGCTAAATACATCGCCATATTTTATGGGCCATTCTACCGCTTCCTTTAACTTTTGTTTTGCTTCATGAAGCCCACCAATGTCATCCCATCTTACATTAGGACTTTCTATTATCACTTCTCTTAATGCAGAGGGAGACATTCCACGGAATGCTTCGTAAAAATCTTTCTCTGTCACTTCTATTTTATTGATTATCTCTGCAGGTATTTTATCTGCTTCTAAATCTATTTCGGGCAATATTCTTCTCAACGCACGCATAGCAGCCTCCTTGCACAACGCTTCCAAATCTGCCCCCGAATAGCCGTGAGTTATCTCTGCAAGCTTGTCCAAATTTACGTCTTTACTCAATGGCATGCCTCGCGTGTGTATTTCAAGAATTTCTCTCCTTCCCTTCTTGTCAGGTATTCCAATTTCTATCTCCCTATCAAATCTGCCAGGGCGACGCAAAGCTGGATCAATAGCATTTATACGATTTGTAGCTCCTATAACCACAACTTTTCCTCTCTCCTCAAGTCCATCCATTAATGCAAGGAGTTGAGCAACTACACGCCTCTCTACTTCACCGTGAACTTCTTCACGCTTTGGAGCTATTGAATCAATTTCATCTATGAAAATAATGGAAGGAGCATTTTCTATTGCTTCCTTGAAAATTTTCCTCAAATTTTCCTCACTTTCCCCATAATATTTGCTCATTATTTCAGGCCCACTCAATGAATAAAAGTTTGCATTGGTTTCGTTAGCAACAGCCTTTGCGAGCAACGTTTTTCCTGTGCCAGGTGGGCCATGTAAAAGCACACCCTTAGGAGCTTCGACGCCAAGTCTTTCAAAAAGTTCTGGATGCTTCAATGGAAGTTCAATCATTTCTCTAACCTGTTTTATTTCTTCATGCAATCCACCGATGTCTTCGTAAGTTATACGGGGAATTTTCATTTCCTCTTTTACAACCTTCTCGCTTATTCGAATTTCAGTAGATGCGCCAATAATAACAGCTTCTGCAGGAGGAGAATATGAAACAGCAACTAAATCAATTTTTCTTCCCATTATATTCAACTCAATAACATCTCCTTTTGCAACCGCATGTCCTTCCAACAAATGAGCGAGATATTCCTCTACGCCAATAATGCGTAATTCCTCAGTTAAAGCAAAAGTAATCTTTTCTGCAGTTTTTGCCTTTATCTTCTTAACCTTTACTTTATCATCTATGCCAACGCCCGCATTTCTTCTTGTTGCTCCATCTATTCTTATAACTCCTCTTCCAGAATCTTCAGCATACCCAGGCCAGTAAATGCATGCAGTTTTCTTCTTCCCTTCAACAAGAATAACATCTCCTGGTACAAGTCCCATTTCTTTTGCAATTTCTGCATCTATTCTGGCAATTCCTCTACCAACATCTCTTGCTTTTGCTTCCTCAACTTTTAAAAATTTTTCCATTTTAATCACCAAAAAATAAAAAAGGAGAGAGATTACTCCACTTTTATTTTCTTGCCTTTCTTCTTTGGTTTAAGTTTCTTGAATTCTACATCTAGCACTCCATTCTGATACGTTGCCTTCGCTGATTTCTCGTCTACCTCACATGGCAGTTTAACTTCCTTGTAGTATTTCCTGTCTTTTGTATCTACTTTTATAGTCAGTGTGTCTTCTGCTACCTCAAGCTGTATATCTTCCTTTGCTACTCCTGGAACTTCTGCAGTCACGCTAACTTTATCATCTGACTCAATGACATCAACTAACGGCTCCCTGATAGCCTCTTCTTGAATTCCTGCTCTCGGCCTAATATTGCCAAACTCTGTGAAATGTGGCTTACCATCTGGACCCACTCTGAAGCTCCAGCCATATATGAATGGTCCTCCTTCTTTTGGTGATGGGAGCTTTCCTTCCATTGCCTCTCTGATTACTCTGTTCATGTGCTGTTGCATTTTTCTGAATCTCTCATCGAACTCTTCAAAGATATCCTCGAAACCCCACGAAGGCCAGTCTTCAAACCAATCAAATGGATCCTTATCCCTTCTCTTATCTTTCCTTCCTACCATTTGCATCACCTCAAAATGTATAAAAGAGGTTCTATAAATAATTTACGCTCATAATTTGGATGTTAACAGCGCTATGAAAAATATTTTTAACTCAACTTATTTCGGAATAAAAATGAGGGCCCTAGTGGATAGGGTTCTTAAAATATGTGAGGAAGTGAGTTCAATCGGAGCATGCGCCAAATGCGGAAAATGCTGTGAATCTCCAATATTTTTGCCCGAAGATAGGGAAAGAATTTGCAAGCATTTGAATATTTCAAAAACTTATTTTGAAAAACATTTAGCTGGGAGAAAACCGTGTCCTTTTCTGGAAAATAACATCTGTAAAATTTATTCATTGCGCCCAATAGTATGTAGAATATATCCCTTTCAACTATTTAATCATGGCTTATTCTTAGTTGGTGTAGGAAGTTGTAGGCTAGCAACAGAAATATATAGAAAAATATACGATGAGAATAGGATAAAAAGCAACATTGTGAAAATTCCATTGATTGAGCTTGAAAAATTTCTTCATATAAAGGGGGCAAACAACAGACACATGCCCAAAAATAAAAAATTTTAAAAAATCAAATTTTTCATTTTGAGGTGGTGGCATGGAGGAAAGAAGATTTGAGAGAGTAGGAAGTCATTCTCATATCACTGGCTTAGGACTGGAAAATATGAAGGCTAAGGAAGTAGCAGATGGAATGGTTGGGCAAAAGGAGGCAAGAGAGGCAGCAGGCATTGTTGTTGACATGGTAAAGAAAGGAAGGTTTGCAGGGCGCGCCATCCTTCTTGCCGGACCGCCTGGCACTGGCAAGACAGCTTTAGCTCTTGGCATTGCAAAAGAGCTTGGAAAAGACGTTCCCTTCGTTTCCATCTCTGGCTCCGAGATATATTCTGCAGAGATGAAGAAAACAGAGTTTTTGATGCAGGCATTGAGGAAAGCTATCGGCGTTAGAATACACGAAATGAGAAAAATATATGAGGGAGAGGTTACAATGCTTGACATTCAGAATGTTCCCCATCCTTACAATCCGTATCAGCAAATCCCGAAGTCTGCAACAATAAAGCTTCGCACTACAGATGAGGAAAAGCAGTTTAAGGTTGATGAAGTTTTTGCTCAATATTTGATTCAGCAAGGCGTAGAGGTAGGAGATGTGATACAGATAGATGCAGACAGTGGTAGAATAGCCAAGCTCGGGAAAACAGAAAGGGAGATGAAAAAAGAAGGGCTTGATTTATCAACAAAAGAAGCGGTAAGCGTGCCAGAAGGAAGTATTGTTAAAGAAAAAGAATTTGTTTATGTAATGTCACTGCATGATTTGGATGTAGCCACCTCAAGACGAGGGGGATTTTTCAGTCTTTTCTTTGGAGGTGGAAAGGAAGAAATAACCAATGAAACTCGCCAGGAAGTGGATGAAACTGTCAAGGAGTGGGTGGACAGCGGAAAGGCAGAAATTATTCCTGGAGTGCTTTTCATCGATGAAGTCCATATGCTTGACATTGAGGCTTTCGCCTTCTTAAATAGAGCAATGGAATCAGAACTTGCCCCCATTATAATTTTAGCTTCAAATAGAGGAATAGCTCGCATAAGAGGAACAGATGTTAAATCCCCACATGGAGTTCCTTTAGATTTGATAGATAGATTGTTGATTATAACAACGAAGCCTTATAATAAGCAGGAGATTAGAAAAATACTGGAAATAAGAATAGCAGAGGAAAAAGTAAAAATTGAAGAAGATGCTCTGGAATATCTAACAGATATTGGGGAAAGGGCTTCATTAAGATATGCAGTTCAGCTAATTGCGCCCGCTTCAAATATTGCCCTCCACAACAAAAGAAAGAAAATCAGAAAAGAGGATGTCGAAGGAGCAGAAAAATTGTTCGCAGACGTTAAAAGATCCATGAAATATCTAAAGGATTATGAAAAAATGATGATGGGAGAGTAAATTTAAATTTGATTGATAGTTAATATCAATTAATAGCAATTTTCATATGATACCTCCAAGTTGAGCTATTTTTAGCGGTTTCTATCCATCGCCAAAAACAATATATATGAAAAAAATTTAATTATTCGATGGCAAGGGGAGGATATAAAAAAGTAGTTATATTGTTAATATTCCTTTTATCAGTAACTATGATGCAATATAATGCAAGTGGGATTGATACTAAAAATAACAAAGAAAAATTTTACAGAGTTTTTGTACATAGCATTGGTCCAATGGGTGAGGGAGGTGTAGATGGATTACATGCTGTTATACCTGGATTTGGAATAGATTTTGAAATAAATTTTCTTTGTGAAAAAGGATGGTATAGAGATTCTTGTGTTATAGTGAGAAATTTTTCGGGTGAGATTGTGTACAAATATACTGGAAGATACTGGCTGAACATCACCCATTTCACTGGATGGATGTTTCCGAGTGGTATTCTACTTATGTTTATTCCTCCCGTAGAAGCATTTCCAGTTCCAATAAGAATATTTGGAATTTGTGAAAAATTGGAAATAACTCCGCTAAACTAATTTATTCCTTAATTATATTCAAAATCTCCTTAAATTCCTGAACATCTGCAGATTTAAGTAGTTCATAGATGGCAATTTCAGCAGATGTTGGTTTTACTCCTTCCGCTGTCATCCTTTGCTCTGCAATTCTTTTGTCCTCCATTTTTCTTGAGCCTGTGCAATCAAAAGCAACATGAACTTCATAGCCATTGGCAAACAAATCTAAGGAAGTTTGTAAAACACATATATGAGTTTCTATGCCTATAACAAGACATTTTTTCCTTTCTGTTTCCTCAAGTTTTTGAATGAATTCCTCATTCCTCCAGCAACTAAAAGTAATTTTTTCTATTGCTTCATATCCTATTTCTTTTTTGATTTCACTAATTATCTCTCCCAATTTTTTCTGCTTCGTCACTATTATAGGCAATTCAAAAATTTTTGCAGATTTTATCAGCTTAATAGCATTTTTTATCACTTCTTTGCCACCTTCAATATGTGGCATCATTCTTTCCTGAAAATCAATTACAATTAAAACAGTGCTTTCCCTATCAAGCATCATAATTCTGCTTCAAAATCTTCTATGCTATATTGAAATTCCTCATCACTCTTTATCTCTCCCCTCGCCTTTAGTATTTCTCTTGCCAAAAGCCAGTATGTTAATGCCAGAGCCTTTCTTCCCTTGTTATTAACTGGAATGACAAAATCTACAAATCTTGTTTCATTGTTTGTATCACACAGTGCAACTATTGGTATGCCTACTTTTATTGCCTCAGCCATTGCCTGCTTGTCCCCAATGGGATCATTAACTAAAAGGATATCTGCTTCATGATAATTTTCCGAGTTTGGATTTGTTAATGTTCCAGGCAAAAATCTTCCAGGCATTGCCTTGAAGCCGCATATTTGAGATAGCATTGTAATTGGCTTTCTGGCATAGTGGCGGACTGCTGCAACAATAACCTTCTCCGGCTCATATCTTGCGAGCAATTTCGCTGCTGATCTGATTCTCTTATCTGTCTCTTCTATATTTATTAGATAAAGCCCATCATTTCTAACCTTTGCAATAAACGGTTTCATATGAGCGGTTTTCTGTTGCGTGCCTATTTCCGCTCCGCATGAAATGTATGTTTCTTCTGGAACCAACAACTTTTTTTCTTCCATTCTGCCACCTATACAACTGGACCCTTTATAAGCTTTCCTCTCCTCCTTACAGTTATTGGAATTACACCTTTCTCAAATTCTAATATCGCAAGCTGAACAGGATCTACTAAATCTTCTGGAGGCTTTATAAGTAATGGTGCCCCCATTGCAATTTGCAGTGCTCTCGCCCCTATGATTCGGGCTTTCTCATATCTTGTATACTTCAATCTATCCCCTTAAAACTTGCAAGATGGGAATACAGAATGACTTTAAAAATTTTGTCCTTTATCTTCTCAAAACATTTTAATGTTCATTAAAATTCATGAAATGGATGCTCCTGCTCTGTTTGTTGCAATTATTTCATCTTCTTCCCAGGAAATCTAGAACACCTTGTATGGAAAAAGGAGAAATTTATGAAGTAGATAACAATTTCAATCATTTATTTGGATTCAGCTTATCCATATAGAAAGTTTTTACCCGCAGATTATAATTGGTGGATTGTAAGATGCGCTGCCCGAGGCGCCAGAATAAATGAAAATGATTTTCGCCAATCTAGATTACAAAAACATTCTTAACCGACTAAGTATTTCATTTCCAATGAAAACAGCATTGTATGAATTGCACAAGGAATTGGGAGCAACTTTTACAAATTTTATGGGATATGAAATGCCATTGAAGTATACATCTGTGCAGGAAGAGCATTTGAACGTGCGTCATAGGGTAGGGATATTCGACGTTGGTCACATGGGCAACATTTTTGTTAGGGGTAAAGATGCAATGAAGTTCATTAGTAAAATTACTGTAGAAAATGCGGAAAAAATTACGGAAGGCAAGGGACAATATACATTACTACTTAATTATGATGGCGATATATTAGATGATGAGGTTTTCCTCCATTTAAAAAATGAATACCTCTTCATTCCAAATTCAGGAATGCATAAAAAAATTGCAGAATGGATGAAAGAAAATGCTGAAGGAGATGTTGAAATAGAAGATGTGAGCAGTGATTACTCTATTCTGGCTGTTCAAGGGCCTCTCTGCCTTGATGTCTTGCGAGAAATCATCTCGTTTGATATTGCTAGTCTACCTCTTTTTGGTTGTTATGAAATCAAAAACGAAATGAAAATTGATTTTGAGGGAAGGTGCATAATATCGAGAACTGGTTATACAGGAGAGAGAGGCTATGAACTTTATATTCATCCTGCTGAAGAAGCAGTCCAATTATTCAAAAAAATTTTGGAGGCAGGCAAAAAATATGGCATTATGCCTGTTGGACTGGGCGCGCGCGATACCCTCCGCCTCGAGAAAGGTTTTATGCTTGCTTGCAATGAATTTGAAGGAGGGAGGAATCCAATAGAAGCTGGCCTAGAATGGTGTATTGATTGGGAGCATGAATTTATTGGTAAAGATGCTTTAATTGAATTCAAGAAAAAGGAAGATTATGAGAAGATCACTTTTCTTGAATGTATCGAAGCAGGCATACCGAGGAAAGGAGATATAGTTGCTAAAAATGAGGAAATAGGTATTGTAACCTCTGGAAATTTTTCCCCCTGTCTTAAGAAAGGAATAGCGCTTGCTTATATTAAAACATCTCATAGGAACATTGGAGATGAAGTATATATAGAAGGAAGGAGGAAGATAAAAGCAAGAATTGTGAAAGGTCCATTTGTTAAGAAGGGAGAATGCTGAATAAAAGAATATATACTGTTGGGGAAATCACCGCCCACATTAAGGAAATTATAGAAGATGCATGCATAAATGATATATGGGTTGAAGGGGAAATATCGAACTTAAGGGAAGCTATAGGTAACCTTTATTTTGATTTGAAAGATGAAAGGGCATTGCTCCGCTGTATAATGTTTCAACATTGCCTGCCTTTTTCATTAAAAAATGGAATGAAAGTTATTGTAAAAGGAGACATACGGGTATATGAAAAGAAGGGATATTATCAGTTATATGCAAAAGAAATAAAAATAGGAGGTGTTGGAGAACTTTTCATGAAATTTCTTGAACTTAAAGAAAAGCTAGAAAAGGAGGGATTGTTTGATGAAAAATTGAAAAAGGAACTTCCAAGAATTCCTTCAAAAATTGCCATTATAACTTCTCCTGATGGTGCTGCATTACAAGATATGCTTAATGTGCTTTCCAGAAGATTTCCAATAAGTGTGGTGCTCGCTCCAGTAAGAGTGCAGGGAGAGGGCTCAGCAGAAGAAATCGAAAGAGCATTGAACATCATCAATTCAAGAGATGATATTGACGTCATAATAATAGGTAGAGGAGGAGGAAGTTGGGAAGATTTACAGCCATTTAATGAAGAAAATGTTGCAAGAGCGATTTTTTCATCAAAGATTCCAGTTATATCTGCAGTTGGACATGAAACAGATTTTACTATAGCAGATTTTGTTGCTGACAAGCGGGCGCCTACGCCATCTGCTGCAGCAGAGATGGCCGTGCCAGATAGAAAGGAGTTGGTGGAATATATCGAGAGCAACATCAAGAGATTGCAGAAAATGGTTGAAAACAAGCTTACATTTTATAGAAATATAGTCGAAGGGATGATGAAAAGAAAGACCTTCCTTTACCCTTTAGAACTTTTGCTTGGGAAAGTGGAAAGATGGGAAAATACTTTTAGAAGGTTGAAAGATGCTATTAAGAAATATTTAAATGAAAGAAAAAGGGAGATAGAAGTGAAAGAAGAAATTGTAAAAGCTTTCAACCCTTATGCAATTTTGGAAAGAGGGTATAGCATTTGCTTTCGTTTAAAAGATAATAAAGTATTTAGTAGCATTAAAGATGTCGAAGTAGGAGATGATATAAAAGTTATTGTAAAAGATGGTGAAGCAAAATGCAGAGTGAAGGAGAAGAAATAAAATTTGAAGAGGCGTTGAAAAAGCTGGAAGAAATTGTTGAAGAACTTGAAAAAGGTGACATGCCCTTAGAAGAAACAATAAGAAAGTTTGAAGAAGGAATAAAGTTGTGCAAAATTTGCAAAGAGAAGCTTGAAAAAGCAGAAATGAAGATAGAGAAACTTATGGAAGATATAAAATGAAGCATGCCTTCTTTTTCTTTGGGATTCCTACCATTGCCATAATTGGGGGACATTTTCTATTCATGAAATTATTTATGGATGGAAACCTAGCATATCTCAATTTAACAACGACTCCCATTCTTTTCTTAGGTCTAATATTGCTTGGAATTGGCTACTTTTATAGAAAGGAGAGAAAACACATTATTTTGTTTTTGGGATGGCTCATATTTGCCATATATTGGGCAACTCAGCCAGAATTTCTGTATTACAAAGGAGAAAAGGATACAGTAAATGCCATTTTCTGTATAGTCGGCGTATATTTCCTTTCTTATATGTCATATCATGAATATCTGTGCTATAAAAGGAATGAGGAAATAGAAAGCCTTAATTTTTTGGCGGGTGCCTCTTTTTTTGCTGGCATGCTTTACTTTGTAGTGCAAAAAATATATTTTTTGGCTGGATTTCTCGTCAAAATAGTCGCTCAACAAACTGTTTGGATTTTGAATATATTTGGATACTCATTTAGTGTAGGCGTCATTAATGTAGATCCCCATACTTTAGAAGTTAGTGTTCAAATAATAGGAGCCACTCCCAGCATCATTTTGGCATGCACAGGCTTGCAATCAATGGCAGTATTCATTGGTGTGTTTATCGCATTAAATGCAGATAAAAGGAAGAGGATAAAGGCATTTTTTATTACTGTGCCAACAATCTATATCCTCAATTTAATAAGGAATGTGGGAGTAGTTTATGGCGTGGAACAGCTAGGAATAGATTTTGGAATCATGCATAATGTTATTGGTAAAATTGGCTCATTAATTGCACTGATTATTCTTGCTTTCATTGTATTTGATTTACTCCCAGAGTTATATGATAACATAATGGATTTATTTGATTTGCCAAAAAGAAATGGGCCGATAGAAAGAATGTTTAAGATGATGAAGAAAAGATGATAGCAAAAAAATGTTTACATATTGCATTGCTTCCACTGCCTTTTTTTCTACTTTTCCTGATATTCTCCTTTTTTTATTATGTGTTTATTCCATTTGCCTTCTTCTCCTTTCTATTTCAATTATTTTTCATTTTTTTCTTTAGAGATGTAAAAAGAAACATAGGCAATGGAATAATCTCTCCAGCAGATGGAAAAATTTTGTATGCAAATGGCAACAAAATTTCAATTTTCATGAGTCTTTTTGACATGCATATTAATTTAATGCCCTATGATGGAAAGATAAAGAGTATGAAATATCATAAAGGAATGCATAAACCAGCTTATGGAAATGTTGACAAGAATGAAAGACTTGAAATGGAAATAGAAAGTGAAATTGGAGAAATGAAATTAGTTCAGATTGCTGGTATATTTGCAAGGAGGATAGTGCCTTATGTTAAAGTAGGAGATTATGTCAAAAAAGGATATAAGATAGGGATAATAAGATTTGGCTCAAGAGTTGAATTATACTTGCCAAAAAATTGTGAAATAATAGTGAAAAGAGGACAGAAGATAAAGGCGGGAGAGACAGTGGCAAGATTAGGCTAAAATTATAAAAATTTTTTAACAATTTTCAATATTTCTTTCGCCTTTTTCAAGGCTTCTTTTGCATCTTTTTCTTCGTATTCCTCTAACGGATTCCATATTTCTTCTTCCGAGATAAAAGGATATCTA
>VBQI01000075.1 GCA_008297865.1 Thermoplasmata archaeon | reverse complement strand
AATAAATTATGTTAGAAACCACAAAACTCAGCAAACTTCCCTCAATGATTTCGATGTGCCTGCTCCTGCCCCTCTGTAGAAGCCCCACCATAAATGGTGGGGAGAATGTGACTTTTTTCTAAAATTTTTACTTTCGGAGATACTGTGTCGATAACTCAGATTGTCGATAACTCAAATATTACATTATACCAAAACATTATATAATGAAAAAACAATAACAAAAATATGAGGATGGGGATATCGTTTGTAGTAGTTGGTATTTTGATATTTAGCGCAGTTGGAGCTTTCCCAGTGGATAAGGTTTTCATACAGAAAATAAAAATTGAAGTCTCAGAAATTCAGGGAAGAGAAATTAGTATAGAAAATGCTACTTTCTATTATTCTCCAGATAAGCCAATTCTGCCAAAAATAGATAGAGTTTTTGAATTACCTTTTGGAGTAAAAATAAAAGATATTGAAGTAAAAGTTGAGGACATAGAAGAGAAGGAAATAAAAGGAGTAATCTCTCCATCTTTTGGTCCTTTGCCTTTGATTCCTGATAATGCAAGAATTATAGGAAAAACATGTAAAACTGATATATATAAAAGCAAGGAATTTTTCCCATCAAAATGGTATAGCTATAGGATCGGATGCGGACTGAATTCAAATGGAGAGAGAGTCACATTTATTTCAATACATCTATATCCTGTGAGATATGCTCCCGTTCTCAATAAAATAGAGGTTGCGAAAAAAGCAACAATCAAAATTAAGTATACGGAGCCACAAAAAATATTGACGAAAAGCACCTATGAATTACTTATAATAACTCCGCCAGAGTTCGAAAGCGAGGCACAAAGGCTTGCTGAGCATAAAAATAGCATAGGTGTTGAAACCATTATAAAAACGACGGAGGAGATATATGCAAATTACAATGGCAGAGATAAGGCAGAGAAAATAAAATATTTTATAAAAGATGCCATTGAAGAGTGGGGAATAAAATATGTTCTGCTATTTGGCGGGCTAAAATCACCGATCTGGGCTAAAGCAAGAGATAATACCAATGTTGGTGAGAAAAGCTGGTATGTGCCCGTGAGATATACAAATCTTTTTGATAATCCAAAGTATCCACTGGCAGAAGCGCTTCATGATCCAGGTGTGGCATGCGATTTATATTATGCAGATATATATAAGGAAGGAGGAGAATTTGATACATGGGATTCAAACAACGATGGAATATTTGCAGCATGGAATAGGCCAGGCGTGGAAAATGATACCCTGCCAGATTTATATCCTGATGTGGCTGTTGGTCGCCTTGCTTGTAGAAGCATAGAGGAAGCAAAAATAGTAGTGGATAAAATTATAAGATATGAAACTGAATGCGATGATTCTTGGTTCAAAAAGATGGTAGTTGTATCTGGGGATGGCTTCCTTGACCAAGTGGATTTAAACATAAGCTGGGATACTAATGGCTTACCAGATGGAAGATATACAATATATGCTCAAAGTATAAATAACGAAGGCGAAGCTGGGCCAGTGGATGAAATTCATATTACCATAGATAAAAGCGAGAAAACAAAGCTGACTTTCAATCATGATGATCACCTTAATCCAGCTTTGCAAAACGGATACCCTGCTCCTCCAATAGCGGAAATAGTTTCTGTTTCAGATGGAGATGTACTTGGCAATACAGATTATCATTATAATCCCACAGATAGCGAGGCGTATCTAAACGAATTTTTCCACTGGGCAAATATAAGTTATGAGAACGGCGTTTTAAAGATAAGGGGCAAATCATATGATCCAAGGCCTTATGGAAATGTAACAAGCATTCATGTATGGATAGAAAATGAAAATGGCGAAGTTGTCTTCGAAGCATGGAGAAACAATACAGAAATGTATTATGAAGGAGAATGGACAACAGGAGAGAAAGCGCTTAAGGGAAGAGGAGGAGCACTGTATTACATGCCTTCTGATTTCGAAAGAGAAATATTGTGGGCATCAAATGGCAAATTTACTGGACAGGATGATGTCATAAATGCTTTCAACGATGGCTGTGGTTTCTGGTTCATGTCTGGACATGGAAGTCCAAATGTATGGGCTGATCACTATCCAGGAGTGCCAGGCAACAGACAGCATGGAAGCATAGTCGGCTTATATGTTACAACTCTCCGTCCATGGTTCCCATTTTTCAGTTTACCCCTCTTCCCAATAGATACTCTTTCAAATGGTGAAAAGCTACCTGTAGCTGTTATAGGCGGATGTCATAATGCCCAATTCAATGTTTCAGCTATACCTGCTTTCCTCAATATTTTCTCAATATTCTCATTCTTCCCGAACAACTACATGTGGACGTATGGCCAACCTGTGCCAGAATGTTTCTGTTGGCGTCTTGTTAGAAATCCAAATGGAGGGGCCATAGCTAGCATTGGTAATACTGGCTTAGGCTATGGAATGCCTGGCAAGGATTGCACAACAGGAGGAGGCGACGGCTGGATAACCATCGAATTTTTCAGGCAATATGGAGAGAAAGAGCAACATGTACTTGGTATGGCACATTCTCAAGCTATAGTGACCTATATAAATACTTTTGATATGAGTGACATTGGAGCGGGACATACCAAAACAGTTCAGCAATGGGTTTTGCTTGGGGACCCAAGTTTAATGATTGGTGGATATGAGAGCTAAGCATTGAAAACAATGACGTTGAATTCATTATAATTACTATTCTCTGCATTATCATATGCAACTACCTTTATCTTATGGGTGAAGATGGCAAATTCATCCCATATAAATTTATATGGATGGCTAAAAAGAGTAGCCTTAAGATGCCCGTCAATATATATCTCAACCCTATTTATTCCTGTTTTATCATCTACTGCGTTTACTTCTATCGTTGTTTTTCCAATTATAATTGTTTTACCAACTCGAATTATTTCTCTATCAGCAATATATAAATAGCCTTCTTTAGGTTTATCAATTCTTACTGATGGGGGTTCGGTATCTGTTATTTCCAAATTTGCAAGATGTATAAGTGTTGCAACGATGAGGCGCGTCACCCTTGTTGCATAATTAAAATCGATTTTATCTGCTGTATCGTTGGAAGTATGGTAATAATCATTGAATTCATATTCATGGAAAAATACCGCATCATATCCATATGCCAAAAATGGCCAATGGTCGCTATTTGCTCCAGCATCTCTCCTGACAATATTTAGCCCTATATATTCTTCATACATTTTTGCAACATCTATGCTTATATTTGTAATCCATGCTGAATTTTCATCGTCATAAATCTTAACTCTATTTTTCCCCATATCACTTCTGGCATATCCTATCATATCTGCATTTAAAACGGCCACAATCTGAGCATTGTTATTATGGGCATTAGATGCATAACTGTAGCTTCCAAGAAGACCTTCTTCCTCCCCAGAAAATGTTATGAAGCGAATGGTATATGTTAGCTGTATCCTATCTTTGTATTCACTAATTGCCTTTGCAGCAGCAAGCACAGCAGCAGTGCCAGAGCCATTGTCATCTGCGCCTGGTGACGTTGGCACGCTGTCATAGTGGGCACAAATTATTACGCTGTCATTTCTTTCTCCTGGCAGAATAGCTTCGATATTTCTATCTGAATACCCACTGTTTTCCCAAGGTAGAAACCTTGTTTCATATCCCATTTCATACAATTCTTCATAAATATATTGTCCAGCTTGTTGGCAGGAAGGTGTGGCTGTTATTCTTGGCCCAAAATTTTGTAATGTGTAAATATAATTGGAAATCATTTCTTCATTTATCGTATTTATTATATCTTCAACATAATTTGTATTATGGGCGGAGACATTTAAAAAATAAACTTGTGTGAAAAGGCACGCTATTAATACGCATACTACCTTTTTCATGCGAAAGTATGTGATTCTAATTTAAAAAATTTTCATTACCTCGTCTATTTTGAATAAAAGATTATTGCACCGAGTATCGATAAATTTATATTTGCCAGCGAATTAAAACTACATGGCAAAGAAAAGTAAAACAGGTTTTCAATCTGCCGCTGGATTGATAAGATATTTTGAGGAAGAGAAAACTGGAGTAAAAATTGACCCAAGAGTAATTATAATTTTAGCTATTTTAACTGCAGTCGTAATAACTTTCTTTAAAATAAAGTATCCAGTATAAATGTATGTAATCGTTATTGGTCCAGCAGGCGCAGGAAAAACAAGTATTGCTAAAAAAATTTCTGATGAAATCGCTAACAATAGTATATTGGTCAATCTTGACCCAGCAACAAAAATAGATGCAGATATTGACATAAGGAAATGGGTTAAAATTGAGGAGCTACAAGAAAAATATGGACTTGGAATAAATGGGGCTCTGCTGAAAAGTATGGAAATAATAGCTGGAATGAATGAATGGATTGTGAAGGATAAAGATAAGATAAAAGTTATAGATACTCCAGGACAGCTTGAAATCTTTTTATACCATGACTATGGTAAAAAAATAATTGAAAAATTACAGGAATATGATGCAGTTACTGTCATTTTTGTTGTTGACGCATATGAGGCAATATCACCAGAAAATTATATTGCAATGCTTGCTCAAAATGCAATCATAAATCTTCGTTTGTCCATATCTTCTATTACCGCTATTAATAAAATAGATTTGGTAGATAAAAATAATATAAGCAAATTTTTTGACAGAAAATATTTAGAAAAAGAAATTGAAAATGCAGATACACTCCTTTCGTTGGCAAAGGGACTGTTAGACTACATTGAGTATACTACTATTTATACAAGACCATTGCTTATTTCAGCAAAAACGGGAGAAGGACTTAATGAGTTATATGATGTTATCCATGAAATACATTGCACCTGTGGAGATCTTTCATAGTCCGTCCATTTTAAATTCCTGATAGTCAAACCATATACCAGATTTCTGCAAATACCTCTTTCTGCCTCAAGTAATTCTTTATGCATTTCCTCTTCTTTTGCTATCGCTTCAAATAGTCTCTTAACTTTTTCACTTTTTGCTTTCTCTGCTGCATTTTTGAAGAATTTATAGGCTCTTTCTTCAAATTTTATTGCATGATCTAAGGCGGCATATTCTCCTGCTTTTGTTGAAAAATCTATTTTCTCAAAGATGTCCAGATGCTCTGCTTCTCCTTCTTCAATCTTATCAAATATTTCCTTTGCAATTTTTCTAAATGTTTCGAGATGTCTTATTTCGTCTTCCGCAAGTTTTTGAAACATCTTTTTTCCATATTCATTTGGACATAATTCTGCTGCTTTTCGATAGTATATGTATCCATCTTTTTCAAGTTGTAATGCTACTTTAACTTCTTCCATTTTATACTCCCTTTATTTTTTCAAGTATTATTGCAGGACATATTCTTTTTACCCCGTCTATTTTTGCAATTTTATTTGCTAAAATATCGGATAGTTCTTTCCCATCCTTTGCCCATATCTCTGCCATAATCATATGATCTCCTGTAGATAAATAAACATTCTTTGCTTCTTCAATTTTTGCTATTTCATTTGCTATATCAAATAATTTAGTAGGCTCAGCATCCAAGCCGAGTAGAGTTATGCTATTATAACCTATTTTTCTTGGGTCTATTATCGCAATGTATTTTTTTATGACGCCCTTTTTTTCTAGCGATTCAACCCTTTTTCTTATTGCACCTTCACTCAGTCCGATCTCTTTTGCAATTTGAGTATATGGTGTACGGGCATTTTTTTGCAATATTTCCAGTATTTTTTTATCGATTTCGTCTAACATTTTATTATTTTCGTAATAAAAAGTAATATAATCGCAGTATATATCTCTTTTGGAAGTTTATGCTGTGTTGAATAATTGCTAAAAGCTGCTTTCTCCAGTAAATCATCAAAAGAATTGATGATTTTACAAGCTTAACAACATATTATATAAC
>VBQI01000074.1 GCA_008297865.1 Thermoplasmata archaeon | reverse complement strand
GCATCTTTTACATCCATTTTCAGGGTATCTATTTCTGGTCGAAAGAAAAAGAAGAGCATGAAGTACCTCATTATCATTATATGTTGAATTAGGCTTTTCATGGAAATTGATCCTTCCTTCTATAAAGCTAAAGGAGAATTTCCTTTTGTCAATAAAGCTGCAAAAATTTTTTTATATCGTAAAATGGGGTCTTCCATTCTTACTTTTTTTCAATGGCAATTCAATTTTTTCTGCTACTTCTTCAGCTAACTTTAATTTATCTTCAAAAGTCATTTCTACCTTATCTATATATCCTCTAAATGGTCTCCTTGTTTTCATTGCCCATGGTCTCCTCTTTTCTCTTCTTAGCATATATTTCTCTTCTCTAAGTATATTGTTAATAACAAAATTCACAGTTTTTTCCGATGCAATTTTTATGATTTCATCGAATGTTTTATTTATTACAGATATTCCCATAAATCCCTTTGGAATAAGATTATATGACAAATTATTGTTCATTAATGATATTGCTTCTCTTGTGTGCAATATTTTATTCAGTCCAAATTCGCAAAATCGATTTTTTGGATGGGCTCCAAGTGACTGAAAATTTTATATATAAAATTTTAATTATCCATAATAGTACCATAAATGTAGGGGGCATAGAGGGGAACGGGAAACTTTTCTCCCCCTCTTTATCTCCACCTCCGATTTTTCTACTCCGTTCCTCTCGTCCAATTAAAAGTTATATACTTTCATTTCATTACTCGTGTGGAGAACTGGCAATCTCGCTTTGCGTTTTTAATGGCTGCCATTGGTTCTGCAGTTGGCTTAGGTAACATATGGCGTTTTCCTTATGTTTGTTATAAAAATGGAGGGGGAGCTTTTCTCATTCCATATTTTGTTGCCTTGTTTACAGTTGGCATTCCATTGCTCATGGCAGAGTTTGCAATTGGAAGCATTTTCAGAAAATCTGCTCCGTTGGCAATGAGAGATATAAGCAGAAAGGCAGAGTGGGTTGGATGGTGGGGTGCCTTTTCTGCTTTTTTTATTTCTGTATACTATTGTGTGATAATGGCATGGTGTCTTTGCTATCTTTTTCATTCATTCGGGCTTATATGGCAACCTGATGCATCTTCTTTTTTCTACGACAAATTTCTGGGAGTGACATCATCACCTTCCATATTTGGAGGTATAAATGTGCAGATTGTTTTTGCTCTTCTCTTCATCTGGACATCCATTTATTTAATCCTCTATAAGGGAGTTAAATCTATAGGAAAGGTTGTTGCAATAACTGTTCCATTACCAACTTTACTACTTCTCATTTTAACTTTACGAGGCTTAACATTGCCTGGCTCATTAAATGGCTTGGAATTTTATCTTGCTCCAGATTTTTCTAAACTAGCATTGCCTTCTGTATGGCTTTCTGCATATGCTCAGATTTTCTTTTCCTTGTCTTTAGCTCAGGGAATAATGATTGTCTATGCAAGCTATTTGAAAAAAGACTCGGACATTACAAATAACTCCTTAATAACTGCTCTTGCGGATGGAGGAACAGCTTTTCTTGCAGGATTTGCAGTTTTCAGCGTCCTCGGTTATCTCGCCTTTCAGACGGGTTTACCAATGGAAGAAATTGCTCGTGGAGGAATTGGCTTGGCTTTCATAACCTATCCCACAGCCATAGCAAAAATGCCCTTTGCCACATCTTTTTTTGGCGTGATATTTTTCCTGGCTTTGCTTACTTTCGGCATCGATTCTGCTTTTTCAATGGTTGAAGCAATAACAAATGGACTAAAAGATAAATTTGGAATGAATAGAAGAAAAGCAACTTTATTAATTTGTATGCTTGGCTTTTTCCTCGGCTTAATTCTGACTGCGGGAAGCGGAATATACTGGGTGGAGATAATGGACCATTTCATATCAAATTTTGCTCTCGTTATCATTGGATTGCTTGAATGTCTTATATTCGCCTATATTTTTGGAGGAGAAAAAATAAGGAAATACGCCAATGAAGTTTCAGAAATTAAAATTGGTAGATGGTGGAATGTATTCCTTAAACTTATTGCTCCAGTGATTTTAATATCTCTTGCCATCGCTTCTATAGTAGAATTACTCACAGAAGGATATGAAAACTTCCCTTCGTGGGCTTTAGCAATAGGAATAATCGTTGTTATATTTGGCATAATCATATCCATAACCATGGTGAGGATAAAATGTCGGCAGGCGCAATAGCAATGGCATTCATAGGCAGTCTAATTTTCTATGGGGGCTTAGCTTACTGCATATATAGAGCAATGAGAGGGAAAACTTGAGAAAATCATTTATCTCATAAGCAGATGCATTGAACTTGTGTTCCCATCTTGGTTTGTCCAGTCAGAACTTTCTGGATTTATGGATGATATGTAAGGTGCAGTTTTATCTATCTTAAATTCGACTGGTGTTGAGGACCCATTATTATTAACGTTATCCTTTGCAGCACCACAAACCCATACATGAGATGAAATGGTTTGTGGTGGTGTTAATGTATATTGAGAATAGTACTCTGGACAAGACCCGGGGTTAGAGGAGAATGTTTTTAAACGATAAGAACTCTCGTCACAACCACTTTGTGTATCAGAACAAGAAACATCTGCAGTTGCATCACTATTACTCCAATCAGAAGGAGCACCTGTTACACTAACAGATGGAGAAGTTGAATCGAGTTCTACCTGAAACATACGTGAAGACGAATTGACACAAACATAATTATCACATGCTTCAACTTTCCAGTAATATGTTGCTCCCCAATACAAGTTGGACCACATATATCCTGCTGTAGTTCCTGGTTCAAGATTATCTTGATTTAATGGTTCCCACTCTCCTTCCATTTCTTTTCCATACCAAGTGACAAGTAGTGTATCCCCATCATCATCGTCAACGGTAACTTTTAGATTTACTTCATTTTCTGATATTGTTGCACCATCTTCAGGAGATACTAAAGTAACAGATGGAATACAATTGACTGTAAACTGCCATGTTTCACTCCAGTCTCCATATCCATATTTATCTTTCGCTTTCACTTTCCATTCCATAACGCTTCCACAATCTGATGACGAGATATCAAATTCATTATTTGTGATTTCACTTCCAGATGGCCAGGCACCCATTTCCGAGCCAATGGAACCATCAAAATAAATTGTATATTCCCTAATTGTATCTCCTTCTGGATCATCAACCCTAAAGGTAAGAGGAATCTTATCCCCAGGGCTTGCACTTACAACACTATCATCAGCAGGCGATATAAGTGTGACAGAAGGAGGGTGATTAACAGAACACGAACTCGTTTGCCATTGATAACTTCCATCAACTTCACAACAATAATATGTTGTTCCACCGCATGATTGGGTTGTTCCAGCTTTTGAAGCGTCACAAGTCCATGAGTTACAAGTAAATTTACCAAATACTTCACATCTCATATATGTTGCATGACATATCCAATCATCTGTTTTCTTATAAAGTGTTGTGCCATCAGCAGAAATTGAACAATAAATTGGACCATTAGTACAGTCTATATTATCTGTGCAATCATAAGTTGTACTTACACAGCTTCCTCCACTACAATACCATTCCGTCAATGTATTCCCAGAGCATGTATCTGTATAACTTCCAGTTCCATCTGTACATGTTCCTTTCTGGAAGTAATTTTTTTCATCTGGATGAGAAGCATCAGCATCATCGGAACATGGTCTTTGACAGTCTCCATTAACACAAATCTGCCCTTCTGGACAAACACGACCACATTCCCCACAATTGTTCGGATCTGTACTTAAATCTATACATAAACCATTACAACAAGTCTCTATCTCATTACATTTTCCCTGATGAGGTATGTAGCATTTACAATTTTCATTTTCACTAAATAAACAAGCGTCATCAGGTATTTCGTCACAAGTACCTGAAGCGTCAGGAGTATATTGATAATATTTATTATAACAATATTCATCACAACAATCTTCATTGCAGCTACAGCCAGCCTTGCATGCCCCCCCAATAATTATAACACTTACCTTTTTCCCATGGATCACATTCTTTCCACAAGCATGAATTACTTGAACCACAACAATGAGCCTCTCCACATTTTACTGTGTTACAAGGAGTTGCCCATGGATTATCCGTACAACTTAGAAAAAGGTCACAATCACTACTAGCGATGCAACAGTCCGAAGATGTACATGCAAACCCACATTGTCCTTGACCACAACACCATGCATTTACTAAAGAAGAAAATAGCGGAATAAACAGGGTACTAATTAGGAGAACACTTACTAATGAAAATCTCATAAAAAATATTTATTGAATTCTCTATATAAAAATTTAATTTTCGAGTTTTCCTAATAGCTCATCTGTTTCTTCCTCGCTGAGAAGACCGTCCTCCCAGAAATACCAATCATATAAACCTTTTATTATTCTATCCCTTTCTGGCTCTGTATAATCTCCAATATAAATTTTATCTGAAAGATTGTGCGGGTCTGCAAACTGAGGAATTTTTATTTCTTCTTTACTTACGCGAAATTCTTTCATCCTCATTTTCTCATTATAAGCTATCGCCCTTCTTGCACCTATAAATGCTTCCTTTACAGAAATGAAACCGTTTCCATCCTTATCTATATCAGGATCTGCTAATCCAGTAATAAAGTAACGAACTAGTTCAGCATTCCCTCCTGGTCTATCTGCTGTTGTTTGTGTCATTACTATTCGTGGTTGTTTTCCTTTACTTAAAGGTTCTATTGCACTGCCTGAATAACATGCATCAATGGTAATTATAAGAGCTTTGCAATTTATTTTATCTAGAACTTTACTGATTCTTGTATACCATCTCCATGAGTTTGGATTATCTTTATTTTCAAAGCAAAAAAATCCATTTCCACCATGACCTACTAAACTAATGTAAACTATGTCATTTTCATCTGAAACTTTTGCAATTTTATCCATTGCTTTTGTAAAATTCTCAAAAGTATTTGCTGGTTCTCCTAATTCAATTATGTTTTCTTCTGGAAATCCTTCCTTTTCAATTAGCCATCTCTTAATATCTTTTGAGACTGTATAGTTCATTATTGCTTCGTCGTGCTTTTCCCAATAAGTTTCAGTTGGGCAAAACCCTATGTCACTAACTAGTATTGCATATCTATCATTAGGAATTAGTGGATCATATAAGTTACTAATAAATTCATCAAAGTAATTGGAGAATCCGTCGCCGTCCCAATTATTGTTTGCTATCAATCCTTGCTCTAATGCTTGCTGAAACTCGTCATCACTTAAACTTAAGAGAAATTCGACTTGTTGCAAACCTTCTCTTGTTAGATTTGTATTTTTTACAAATTCATTGCAATATGCCTTTTGTTCATTAGCAGAAAGTTTATGTAGCAAATCAATAAAGACTTTCGGATATTCTCTTGTTGGGTCCAAACCGAGTTGATAATCATGAAGATTTGTAAACCCATTATGATTCCAATCCTCTCCTGCATCTCCTGCATAGAACATGTTTAACCCATACTTTTCCTCAATATCATTAGGAATACCATCTCCATCAATGTCATTCTTGTCCTTTGCTGTAAGATATTTCCAGTAGTCATTAGGATGGTGGAAGAAATATGAACCATCTCCTTTGAGTTTTTTACCTGTGGTGTAGGCATGGTAAGCAATAGCTGAGCTCACTGTTGCCCCTAATATTATTGCTACTATTAGTAAAATCCTCCATTTCCTCTTTAATTTTCTAGATTTATTATTTAAAAAATTAATAAGTTCCTCGTTATCTTCTAACCGCTCTGGCGGTTCCATGATATCGCCTTGATAAAATGTAAATGTGTTTAAATATTTGTTTATTTCATCAGTATCTCCGCAAGTAAAAATAGAAAGAAATAAGCCCTTGGGTTTGTCCCAATTTTATGGGAGGGGACAAACAACCAAGGG
>VBQI01000073.1 GCA_008297865.1 Thermoplasmata archaeon | reverse complement strand
AGCAAATTACCTCTTATCTCTAAAATTTTAGATAAATCCAAAAACAAAAAGAAGGAGGAAAGGGGGCGAGGCGAACCCCCCTTGAACTTGAAATATGATAAAGGGAAGAGAACGGAGAAGCGAAGACAAAAACAATAAATTTATTAACAAAATTTGAATGAAAAAATATGGAAATGGAAAACATCATGAAAGAATTAAAAGAAATAAAGAAGGAAATAGAATATATAAAAGAGCATATGATTGACTCTGATTTCATCCTTTCTGTTGAAGAGGAAAAAATATTGGAAGAAAGCATGAAGGAGTTTGAGGAGGGAAAAGCAGTTAAGCTGGAAGATTTCGAAAGAAAATGAAATTTTCGATTTATCTTAGCACTTCTTCACAGAAATTTTTGAAAAAATTGAATAGAATCGATTATGAAAGGATAATAAAAAGATTGAAAGAGCTATCTGCAGATCCTTTTCCATCGGGTGCAAAAAGAATTATAGGAAGAAAAGAGAAAGTTTTTAGGATAAGAGTAGGAGACTTTAGAATACTGTATGTGGTATATTTGGAAAAACAAGCCATACTTATTTCCAATATAGATAAAAGATCAAGAATCTATAAAAGATAAGCAACAAAAAGAAAGAGGAAAGGGGTGGAGGCAACCCCCTTTGATGAAGAAATGATTCTGAAAAGATAAATAGAGGGAAGAGGAGGCAGGCTGTTTATGGTTATACAGTTACAGTAGTATGGTATACCATGCTGTTGCTCTGAACATCCTTTATTTCAATTGTCCAATCGCCAGATGGGAGTCCTACAGTTGGGGCAGCATCAGATTTTGCCCCACCTATTTTAATTTCATCTCCTGCTTGCAAATAATTTGTATTTTCCTGTGTCACGTCGATAGCAAAATAGTGTGAGTTGTTATATTTTCCATTATCGCCTGATGCATCGTATGCAGCGCCATCTGTAATTTCCATCCACCCGCTACTCTTAGTGTCATTGTATATTCTTATTTTTAGATTGCCAGCTGTTGCTTTTCCTCCATCCACTCTTAGATGTATATAGCTATTACCATCCACCCATGTAGTTGCTGACAAAGCTGTTGCTCCTCCTCCTGTTTTGCCCATTCCGCTTACCCATACGTATATTGTCGCTGCTAGTACCACTGTTATAGCCACCATTAGGATGATGGCTATAATAGGACTAACGCCCGCCTTGTCTTTTACCCAATTTCTTATCTTTTTAATCATGGTTTTCACCGACAATATAATACAAAGGAGTATATAAATTTTTCGCAATTTGCAAGCATTTTGATAGCGAAATTTCTCACAAAAATTTGAATAACAATAGAAAAACTCTGCATTAAAAAGATTTCGAAATTTTTTGCAGGAAAATTTTTTAACAACATGCTTTTAAATAATAGTGATAAAGTTTGCAACAAATGAATATAGCGATGAAGAAATTTACAGCATTTTGGTTCCTGAGATTAGAGAATGGTTTAAAAAGAAGTTTGGCACGTTTACTCCGCCACAAAGATATGCAGTTAAGGAAATTCATGACGGAAAAAATATACTTATTTCATCTCCTACTGGCTCTGGAAAAACACTTTCTGCATTTCTTTCGGCAATAAATGAGCTTCTTCTGCTTGCGAAGAAAGGAGAGCTTGAAGATAAGATATATGTGCTCTATGTTTCTCCTTTGAAGGCATTGAATAATGACATTGAAAGGAATTTAAAGGAGCCATTGAGAGAAATTTATGAGGAATATGACATAGAAGAAGAAATTAGAATAGCAGTAAGGACTGGCGACACATCGGCGAAGGAAAGGCAGAAGCAAATGAGAAAAGCCCCCCATATCCTTATAACGACCCCTGAAAGTTTGGCAATAATTTTGAATGCCCCTCGTTTTTCTAAAAAGCTTAGAGAAATCAGGTGGATAATCATAGATGAAGTTCATGCTCTTGCAGATAATAAAAGGGGAAGCCATCTCTCACTTTCCTTAGAAAGGCTCGTTTATAATATGGAAAAGGAGCCAATTCGCATTGGCTTATCTGCAACAATTCATCCTATGAAAGAGATTGCAAAGTTTTTAGTAGGGAATGGTAGAGATTGCCTAATCGTAGATGTAAGTTTTTTGAAAAAAATGGACTTAAAAGTGATTTCGCCAGTTGATGATTTAATTTACACTCCAGCAAATGTTTTATCTGAAAAGCTATACAAATTGCTTTATGAATTAATTAAAAAGCATAGGACAACACTTATATTTACAAATACAAGAAGTGCAACAGAGAGAGTTGTTTTTCATTTAAAGAGCAGATTCAAAGAACTGGAAGGGAAAATAGAAGCTCATCATGGCTCGCTTTCAAGAGATGTAAGGCTAAGTGTCGAGGAAAGATTAAAAAAAGGGGAGCTAAAATGCGTTGTCTCTTCCACAAGCTTAGAGCTTGGTATTGACATTGGCTACATTGATTTAGTCATTTTGCTTGGCTCACCAAAAAGCGTTACAAGAGCATTACAAAGAATAGGAAGAAGTGGTCACTTCTTACATGAGGTATCGAAGGGAAGAATAGTTGTGCTTGACAGAGATGATCTCGTAGAATGTGTTGTGCTGGCTAAAGAAGCGAGGGAGGGAAGGCTTGATAGAGTTAATATTCCACACAATGCCTTAGATGTGCTTGCCCAGCATATTGTAGGAATGGCAATAGAAAAGAAATGGAAAGTTGATGAAGCTTTAAAAGTAATAAGGAAAGCCTACCCCTATAAAAATCTGCCAAAAAGAGATTTGATGAAACTCCTTCATTACCTCGCTGGAGAATATGAAGAACTTGAGGATAGGAAAGTATATGGAAAAATCTGGTTTGATGAAGTTGATGAAATGTTTGGGCGACGAGGCAAAATGGCGCGCCCAATATATTATCTAAATACAGGCACCATTCCTGATGAGGTGGCAATAAAAGTTTATACAATTGATCGCCATTATGTTGGCAAAGTTGAGGAGCCATTTGCAGAAAGATTAAAGAGAGGAGATATTTTTGTTTTGGCGGGAAATACATATGAGTATGTGAGATCCGGAGAGATGAGAATTTTTGTTGTCCCTCGCCCCGATGCATCCCCCACCATTCCATCCTGGTTTTCTGAACAGCTTCCTTTAAGCTTTGATTTAGCAATGGAGATAAGTAAATTTAGAAGAAAAGTGAAGGAAAAAATAAGGAAGGGGAGCGTTGTTGCCTACCTAATGAAGGAATATGATATCGATGAAAAAACTGCAAAGGCTATTGAAGGCTATTTCAGAGAACAAATGCATTTCTTTGTTCCAAATGATAAAGAGATTTTTGTGGAAAAATTTGAAAAAGATGGAATGAGATATCTCGTTTTCCACACCTTAATAGGAAGAAGGGCTAATGAAGCTTTATCACGAATTTTTGCTTACAGAATCACAAAAAAACATAGGCTGAATGTGAGAATAGCAATCACAGATAATGGATTTGCAATAATATATCCGTCATGGAAGGAAGACATAGAAGATGAAGAACTGACGGCTCTTTTCTCCACAAAGAACATGAAAGAAGATTTAAAAAATGCCTTGAAAGATACTGAAATGCTTAAAAGAAGATTTCGCCACGTCGCCACCAGAAGTTTACTCATTTTAAAAAATTATCTCGGGCATGAAATGAGTATTTCAAGACAGCAGAGAAATGCTTCCATTCTTTTCAAGGTGGTTAATGATATTGACAAAAATTTCCCTGCCCTCAAAGAAACATACAGAGAAATTTTAGAAGATGCAATGGATATAGAAAATGCAATAAAATTTGTGAGAGATATTGAAAAAGGGAAAGTTAAAGTAACGATAAAGAATAGTTTTCTGCCATCTCCTTTCTCATTTCATATCGTTGCTATTGGCGCAACAGATGTTGTGCTTATGGAGGATAGGAAGGAAATGATAAAAGAGATGCATAAAGAAGTTATGGAAATGATAAAATGCATGAAATAAGAAAAGGAGAATTGCTCCTTACAGATTTATATGCTGTAATTATTGATGACATTGCAATTGTTGCTGACTTACATATTGGATATGAAGGGGTGCTTAGAAGAGAGGGGGCAATGATTCCAAAATATCAGAAGGAAATACTTAAGGAAAAACTGGACAATATAATCGAAAAATACCAGCCTTCACTTCTTATAATAAATGGGGACTTTAAACATGAATTTGGAAAGAATTTATGGCAAGAATGGAATGAAGTGACAGAAATTCTTGATTTTTTGACTAAAAAAACAAAGGTTTTGCTAATTAGAGGAAATCATGATAACTTTCTTAAAACAATTGCAAAAAAATTTGAGGTTCCCATTGTAAATGAATTTGAATACAATGAAATAAAGATTGCTCACGGACATAAAGAAGTGGAAGGAGAAAAAGTAATTATAGGGCATGAGCATCCTTCTTTGCATCTAAGAGATAAAGTTGGAGCATTTGTAAAGTTACCATGCTTTCTATATAGCGAAAAGCTCATTGTACTTCCTGCTTTAAGCCCGCTTGCTACCGGCACAGACGTCTCCTCTCCAGAACAATATCTATCGCCTTTACTCAAAAAAACTGCCGATGATGAAATGGAAGTATATGCAATAAGCGATGGACTCCTGTATTTCTCTTCCTTAAAAAAATTAAGAAAAGTTTTATAGCAATATATATTTATGTTGCAAATATTTTATTTTATGAAAAAACTATTCGTTGTTATATGTGCAAGCCTGTTTGTTTTCATTTACCCTCCAACACATGCAACTGAATCATGGCTCAACATAACTCAGCCGTCACTTGGCATATATTTTCAAGGAGAAAAAATATTTTCTTTAAAAAGTATGGTTGTTCTTTTGGGCTACTCATCTATACACATTGAAGCCGAAGGAAGTGACAACATATTTTCTGTTTATTTCGCAATGTATGACATATTTAACAAAGACATTGTTGAAAGTTATTGGGATATAAACAAAGGAGATGGATGGAACTGCGAATTCAGCGTTTCCAGAGGCCTATACACAATAATGGCAGCCGGAGCAGCAATTGATATTGACGAACCAATTGCCATAGATTGGTTTGCTGTCATTGTAGTATAATGGAGATTTTTTCAATTGGGCATTCCAACAGGAGCATTGAGGAATTCATTTCACTGCTCAAAAGATATGGAATAGAAGTTGTAGTTGATGTAAGGCGTTTTCCGACATCAAAAATTGAATGGTATAAGAAAGAGAACCTCAAAAAATTACTAAAACAAAATGAAATAGAATATATTCATATGGAAAGTTTGGGAGGATTTAGAGGAGGATATGAAAAATGGATGCTATCTGAAGAATGGGAGAATGCATATGAAAAGCTAAAGGAAATAGCATCGGGAAAAAGAACCGCTTTTATGTGCTCTGAAAAATTTCCTTTCAGGTGCCACCGCCGTTATATTGCCAAAAAGTTATCTTCAGATGGATGGAAGATAATACATATCATAAATGAGGAGGAATGATTTAAATTCTTATTAGCATTACAAAAAAAGGTTTTCCTGTAAAACCGTGATATGATCTGCCGAATCCAAGATATTTCATTGAAAATAGATCCAAGTTGATTTTAAATAAGTAAGGAGAGATATCACGAAATCTTAGGAACACCACAAAAAGAAAAATTTTATATACAAGTATTGATATTAAATTGTTAGCAAAAGGTTAGCATAATAAAGGAAAGGATTAAAAAGGTGTTTGAAAATGATTAGTATGAAAAAGTTAGGAAATGAAGGAGTATCTGAAGTCATCGGGACCATACTCCTATTAGCTATAGCTATAAGTGCATTTTCGGTTATGGCAGTATATGTATTCTCCATTACTGGACCCACTCCATCTCCAGATTTAAATCTCGTTGGCTATATAAATGAAGAACAACATATAATAATAGAACATAAAGGAGGAGA
>VBQI01000013.1 GCA_008297865.1 Thermoplasmata archaeon | reverse complement strand
ATGCCTGGAATGTATAATGTTGCAATATGGGCAATAGATGGAAATGATAATCAGGCAATAGCAACAGGATATAAGTTTATAATAACATAAAATTTATTTATAGCAGAGGATATTTTCTTGGTGCAAAAATGGAAGAAGGTTTCATAATTTCCAATAAAATAAGAAAAGCGGTTTTTATTGAAATTTCATCTGGAGAAAAATCGTTAACAAGAATTGCAAAAAAACACCATCTGATAGAGCATGTAGTAGAAAGTGCTGCGAAAGAGCTGGAAGAGCATGGAATCATAGAAGAAAAAAATGGTGGATATGAACTAACTGAAATGGGAAAGAAATTGTTTGGAAAACTAAAGGGGAGCGGCGCAATATAATATGAAAGGAATTGTTATATCTGGAAAAGGCGAAGGAAGAAAATTTATAATGATGAATGGCTATAGAAAACAAATAGAAGAGAAGTTTGGTTTCCATCCTTTTCCAGGAACTTTAAATGTTAAAATAGAAAAAGAGAGTATAAATGATTTGAAGAGAATCGATGCAATAATGCTAGATGGATTTATTAAAGATGACATTGTATTTGGAAGTGTAAAATGTTTTCCTATTAAATTATCAGATACGAAAGGGGTCTTACTTCTTCCAGAAAAAAGCAGATACAAAGATGTGGCTGAAATTGTTGCTAAAGAAAATTTAAGGGAAAATTTAAATTTAAAAGATGGAGATGAAATATGCTTTAATTTTTTACCATTCATAAAGCCCGGGAAAAAGGAGAGTTTTTTTGCCCTTCCACATATAGGAATGAAAGAATCGAGCATTACCATTTACTACGATAGTCCTTTTATGAATGGAAGAAGAGACCTATGCCTTGATAACGCTAAAAATGGCTACAGAAAAATAATTATTAAAAGAGACGTTGCTTCCATAATTTTTGATGGGAATGGAAAAGAGGAATATGAAAATTTAATGAAATGGCTAAGAGAAAAAAATTATTCTATAGTCTCTCCAATAAGAAAAGTAAAATACAATCACCTTTCAGAATGGCAAATTGAGATAAAAATAAAGCATGAATAACATTTTTAATGTTTCTCTGTTTTCTCATGTGATGTTGAAAGTTTACAACACTCTAAGCAGAAAAAAAGAGCCATTTATTCCAATGGAAGGAAACAAAGTCAGAATGTATGTATGTGGTATGACTACTTATAGCGATGCTCACATTGGGCATGCACGCACATACGCTGCTTTCGATATCATTAGGAGATATTTAGAATATAAAGGATATGAAGTTTTTTATGTTCAAAATATAACTGATATAGACGACAAAATAATAAAGGCTGCAAATGAAGCTGGAGTTGACGCATTAGAATATTCATCAATGTATGCAAAAAGATGTTTGGAAGATATGCAGAAATTAGGTATAAGACCAGCAAATATTTATCCTAAAGCCACACAACATATAAAAGATATGATTGAAGCTATTGAAAAATTGATTGAAAAAGGATATGCCTATATTGCGGGCGGTGACGTTTATTTCAGCGTTGAAAAATTTGAGGAATATGGAAAATTATCAAAACAAAATATGAAACAGATAAAGGCAGGAGCAAGAGTAAAACCAGGGGAAAAGAAAAAGAAACCAGAAGATTTTGCTTTATGGAAATCGGCTAAGCCAAATGAGCCAAAATGGAAAAGCCCATGGGGAGATGGCAGACCCGGATGGCATATTGAATGTTCTGTAATGAGTGCAAAGTACTTAGGAATGCCTTTTGACATACATGGAGGGGGGCAAGATTTAATTTTTCCTCATCACGAAAATGAAATTGCACAAGCAGAAGCAGCCCATGGCAAGAGATTTGTGAACTACTGGCTTCATTCAGGAATGCTAAAGGTAAGAGGAGAGAAAATGAGCAAATCTATCGGTAATATAATTAATATTAGAGATGTTCTCAAAGAATGGGATGCGGAAACAATTCGTTTTTTCTTTGCCTCTTATCATTACAGAAATCCAGCTGATTTTAGTGAAGAAGCTTTAAAAAGTGCAAAAAATGCAGTTGAGAGAATTAGAATCGCAAAAAGAAAACTTGAAGAAAAAGCTGGGGATGATGATGAATTCAAAAAGGAAGAGCTAAGCGAAAGAGAGAAAAATTATCTGAGAGAAATAGAGCAATTTGTGGAAAAATTTGAAAAGGCGATGGATGACGATTTTAACACACCAAAAGCTATGGAAGCATTATTTGATTTTGTAAAAGCTACAAATGTATTTTTAATGGAAGAAAAAGAGCCTAATAAAAAGTTGTGCAAATATGCCTTAAATAAATTTTTAGCTATTTCACAAGTTCTTACGCTCCTTCAAGAAGAAAGAGGTTTAGATGAAGATGCACTAAAAAAATTAGCAGCCGAGTATAATGTAGAAGGAAAAACAGGAGAAGAGATAGTGGAAAAATTGCTTGCTATAAGGAAAAAGGCAAGGGAGGAAAAAAATTATAAGGTTGCTGACGAAATAAGAGAAAAGCTTAAGAAAGTTGGAATAGAAATAGAAGATGTTGGTAAAGAGACAAAATGGAGGATTAGATGAGTTATTTTTCAGATGAAACTTTTACAACAGCTTTCATTCCTCCTCTTACATTAAAATCTCCTATAACTTCCAGAAAGCGGGGAGAAAGCGCTTCTTTCAAATCCTTGTAAATTTTGTTTGTTGCCTCCTCATACGTGATATATTTGTCGCGATATGAATTTAAATAAAGTTTGAGAGACTTCAATTCAACAATATATTTATCTGGAATATACCTTATCTTTATAGTTGCAAAATCTGGATAGCCTGAGCGAGGACAAAGAGAAGTGAATTCTGGAAATGTCAATTCTATCCAATAATCTTTTTCTGGAAAAGGATTATTCCACATCTCGAGTTTGGCTTCCTTTATTGCTTTTTCTCCATACTTCATTATGGAATTTCCTCCAGCTCGAGTTTTTCTCCCTCTCTCAGATATATGATTGGCAACTGAAGCTCTTTTGCTTTTTTCTTCAGCTCTTTATCATTTGTGACAATGGCAGCTTCCATTTTTAGGGCAGTTTCAATTACGCCATCGTCTCCTCTATTTTCCGTTTCCATGAGGCGAAAGCCTCTCTTCTTTATTATACTCAATCCAAGTTGGGCTGCTCTGCCTACCTTGCCACCTTTCTCTGCAAGCCTTTCCATTTCCTCAACAACTGTTACAGGCACTATTATTCTGCACATGCCTAGTAAGCGGGTAAGCTCCTTTTCCAAGTTTATACCAAACTGATAAGGCATCATTAAAGCATTTGTATCCAATACCACAGCCCTCATTTTTATTTCACCATGTTATTTTATTTCACCATAGCCAACCAATCGCCATCTTCCCATTATGTTGCGGGATATGGCGACTCTTTGCCCTTTCTCAGCACATACAGGTATTTTAAGACTAACTTCCATATAATCCTTTTTTATATGTTTTACTATTCCAACTGTTGTTGCAGTTCCAACAGTTAGCATTAAAGGCTCATTTACTCTAATTTCATCCATTCTTTTCTTTTCTTTCTCACCAACTATCCTCTGAAGCAAATTTATATCCATTTCCAGTTCATAAAAGACGGGAGGAAGCTTCCCTTCTTTCCCTATAACCTTTCCTGCAAGAGCATCTGCCTTTGTAAGAGAAGGATCAAGATATGTTCCAATGCCAAGCAGACCGCCGGGGCCAGCTTCCTCCACCATTTCTCCACCCGTAATAATGGAGGCAATTTCAGTATAAATTGGCTCGTATCTCACCTTTCCATGCTCCTCAATTTTCTTTCCTGGTCTTATTTCAATGTTGTCTCCTACACGCAAAACACCTTGCTTCAGAGAGCCACCTATTACGCCTCCTTTTAACTCTTCTGGCTTTATTCCAGGCTTATTTACATCAAAACTTCTTGCAGTATACATTAAAGGGGGCTTGCTTTTATCTCTTGGAGGCGTTGGGATGTATTCTTCTATAGCCATAATAAGATAGTCCAAATTGGTTTCATGATGAGCAGAAATTGGAATGATGGGCGAGTTTTCAGCGCAAGTGCCCTCAATAAAAGCTAAAATTTCTTCATAATTTTTAACTGCCTCTTCCTTGTTTACCAAATCAATCTTATTTTGCACAATAACAATATTTTTTGCCCCAACTATATCAAGGGCCATTAAATGCTCTTCTGTCTGAGGCTGAGGACAGCTTTCATTGGCAGCGATAAGAAGGAGGGCACCGTCCATAAGGGCGGCACCAGAGATAACGACTGCCATAAGAGTTTCATGTCCTGGAGCATCGACAAATGATACCTTTCTCAGCATTTCTGTTTCTTCTCCACAATGCGGGCAGACAGGCTTTGTTGAATAGCATAATGGCTCGGGACAATTTGGACATTTATAAAAGGTGGTGTCTGCATATCCGAGTTTTATTGATATACCTCTTTTAAGCTCTTCCGAATGTTCATCTGTCCATTTTCCGGTTAAAGCTTGCGTTAAAGTTGTTTTTCCATGGTCAACATGTCCAACCATTCCTATATTTATCTCTGGCTGGCTCATTTCTCCCCCAGCTTCCCTGCCGCTTTTAGCAATTCTTCTATTGGCTTTGCCCCCTTCTTTATTATTTTCATATTAATTTGAGCGATATTGAGGCTTATCGTATTTCCACATACAGTTATTCTTCTTCTAATTCCTTTATCTTTTGGTTTAAAGCCTGTGCTTCTTGAAGTAAGTATTCTCTTTCTTGAAATGCCAGGCACATCTCTTCGCATTACAAAACCATCTTTATCAGTGCCTCCCGTAATCTGTAGTTTATAGCCAGGCAATGAAACGAAGATTCCGTCTACTTCATCCTCTATTTTTTTACCCACTAGTGAGTTAGCATGGTGTCCATCTACCACAATTTGCCAGCTCTTTGGGCCATCGCTTATTACTACTTTAAACTCTGCCATGTTAATCATTCCAGCATTAAAAACACCTTTTAATATTTTTGTATTGCATAAAGAGGAAGGCAGGGAATGTTAAGGTATGAAAGAAGACAACAACGGTGTCCTAAATGAAACCATTATATATTCCACTTTCACCAATGGGCTTTAGGACCATTTCCATTTAAATCATTAAATGATTCTGCACTTAATCTCTTTTGTTCTCGATACACAAAATAAAAGAGAAAGTTCTTATATAATCTTTATATTCTTGACTGGGGATGGGACTGAAAAGGAAAGCAGAAGAAATTGCGAATATAATAGAAAAGCAGGAAAAGGTCATAATTGTGAGTCATTCAGATGCAGATGGAATTGCTGGAGCCTCAATAGCCAAAAAAGCATTGGAAGAAAGAGGTATCGATTATGAAATAAAATTTGTCAAATACATAAATAGGAAATTCCTTAAAAAATATAGAGAAAGAGAAAATTTTACATGGTTTATTGACGTCGGAAATGGGAATATAAAGGAAATAAAGGAATTGCAAATTAACTGCGTTATTTCCGACCACCATTTTTCCAATGAAGAATATGATAAATCTCTAAATCCATTTTTTTATGGAATCGATGGCGAAGCAGAGATATCTGCATCAGGATTAGCGCATATAATTTCCTCGTGTTTATCTACGGGAGATGCTAATATTGCAATAATTGGTGCCATTGGTGATTTACAGGATATGTCTGGCAAGCTGATTGGAATAAATCGGGAAATTCTTCTTAGCTCAACTATTGACATTAAAAGAGATTTGAGAATTTATGGAAGAGATAAGCCATTATATCAAATGTTGGCTCATTCAAGTAGTCCATTCATTCCAGGATTATTTAAAAGATACAAAAATACTATTGCATTTTTAAAGAGCCTTCAAATCCCCCATCAGAAAAAATGGAATGAGCTCAACGAAGAAGAAAAGAGGATTGTTTTATCAAGCATCATAAAAAAATTAATTGAAAAAGGCTTTGGCTATAATTACATAAGTAGTTTATTTGGAGAAGTATATGAAATAGATGGAAAGGATGTCAGAGACTATTCTACTCTCCTCAATGCAATGGCAAGATGCGGATACAGTCGCATGGCGGTCGATGTTTGCATTAAATGGGAATACAAAAAGGCAGAAAATATATTAAAAGAGTATAGAAACAAGCTCAACAAATATATCAATTTTGCAAAAGAGAAAATCGATGAATATGGACATGTGCAATACTTTCATGGAGGTAATTATATTGCGGATACTGTTGTTGGTACAGTTGCAGGAATGATTGTGAAAGATGGAGAGGTTCATTCCCCTGTAATTGCATTTGCTGAAAATGAAGAGGGCATAAAAGTTTCTGCACGTGCCCCATCCTTTTTAATAGAAAAGGGGATCAATCTATCAAAGGCGGTAAGCAAATCGGCTAAATTGCTTGGTGGCGAAGGCGGTGGTCATCGCTCCGCTGCTGGTGCCATCATACCTAAGGGAATGGAAGAAGATTTTCTGTATATTTTTAATGAGGAAATAAGGAATCAACTCACTTTATAGATGCGAAGAAGTTTTACTCTGAAGATAACTTTTTTGCCCGCAAGTTCATGAAAGCTGTAGCCTGCATTTCGGAGATCATTGTCGAACAAGAAAGAGAAATAACCCAGAGGAAAGGAAGAATATATCCTATCAATTTCAACGGTTCTGTTGACTGTATCTATCCTGTCATATGTTTTATTGCTTCCTCCTTCCACGGGGGTGCAAATAATTTTATCTTCTGTAATATTTGAAACTTCATACTCGACTCCATAATCATAGAATGTTGTTCCTATTTCGGGAGAATGAATAAATTTTATTATGCTCTCATTCCATTCTACTCTTGTTGCATTTGGCCAGAAAGAATAATATGTAACATTAAGCTTATCTGGAGGAGGAGTTGTTGTTATCCATGCCTTTGTTTCATTTATTTTCGTTACTACAGATGCATTTTCCCAGAATGGAAATAGTGTTAGCGTGTCATTAACTTCTACTTCCCATTGAAGGTCGACACTGTCATTGGTCATATTAATTATTTTTAAAGTCTGATTGAAGAACCCATAGAAAAGTATATTGCTTCTGAAAACTGTTCCAACTTCTACTTTTTTACCATATGCTTTTTCTGGGGGGAGCTCGATTATTTTTTCCTCCCCTTTCTTCATTCCTTTCATTTCTTCATACAGCCCTTTTATTTCAGGCAATTTACTCCCTTTTATGTCTCCTATATCTCCATAACTCCAGTCATCTGGAAAGTTAGTTGGAACATTTTCTCCAAAATATATCTTAAGTGGTGTAAGATTGTATAGTTTTGGATTGAAGGGTGTATCATATGAAACATTTTCCTCAAAGGATGACGCAAACACACTGCCATTTTCAAAATAGCCAATATAATATATTTCTGCAAAATCTCCTTCCTCCAAATAGCTTTCTTCGATTATTTCATATCCATATATAGCTCCACTCACTACAACAATTATAGCCAGAGCAATTATACCTTTAGTTATCTCCTTCATTTTATCAACCTCTTTTTCATAAATGCTTCAAGCCTATTAAATGCTTCCTCCATCATTTCAATTGGAGGTAAAATAACGGCTCTAAAATGATTTTTTCCATATATTGGGCAAAAGCCAGAACCATGCACAAAGAGAACATGAACCTCATTTAAAACATCTAAAACAAACTCCTTATCATCTTTCCATACATTGCTTTCTATCTTTGGAAATATATAGAAGGCTCCTTGTGGCTTTGCAGTGCTTATGCCCTCTATTTCATTCAGTCTTTTATATGCAAAATCTCTTCTTTCCCTCAACCTTTTAACCATTTCTTCAATGTGGCGCTGGCTTCCTTTTAGAGCTTCTATCATGGCAAGCTGGCATACAGAGTTGGCGCAAAGCCTGGCGCGTGCGATGCGGAGAAATGCATCTTTTAGCTCATCAAGTTCTCCATTAGGATTGTTGAAGAGCGCATATCCAATTCTCCATCCGGGCACCAAATAAACTTTTGAAAAGCCATTGAATGTTAACATGGGAACATCTTTTGCTAAGGAGGCAGTGGCATATTGCTTTCCTTCAAAAACGATGTCGTCATAAATTTCATCTGATACTATAGCAAGCCCATGTTCTGCAGCAACATCAATAATTTCTTTAACTACTTTTGATGAATATAATGCGCCGGTAGGATTATTTGGATTTATTATTACAATACCCTTCGTTTTCCCATTTATTTTCTTCCTTATATCATCAATATCTGGCTGCCATCCTTCGCTTTCTATGGTGGCATATGGTACTGGCTTTGCTCCATGAAATGTAGTGATTAAATTATATGGGGGATATGTCGGACCAGGAACTAAAAGCTCATCTCCTCCATTTAGGCATGAAGCCAAAAAAATCTGCAATGCTTCTGTTACGCCAGTAGTTATGCATATATCATCTATATCATAATCCATTCCATTTCTTCTCTTCTCTCTTTCGGCAATTGCCTTTCTTAACTCTTCATACCCTTCTGAAGGGGCGTATCCATTGTATCCATCTAAAGCTGCTTTATATAATGCTTCTTTCATGTGCTGGGGTGTATCAAAATCATATGCAATGGGATCACCAATATTCATTTTAAGTACTTTAATGCCTTTCTTTTCAAGCTGGCGGGCATAAACAACGACTTCTCTTATGGCATATGAAATACCTTCTGCCTTTTTAGACGGCAAAATCATGCAAGTGGATTATTTAAAGGAATATATATTTAGTGGTTTATGTGTAAAGTGGTTTATGTGTAATCTATGCAATTGAAATTGTTATCTTTATTCAATCATTATCTATATATATTGCAAGTTGTTGTCAAATAAAGGTGAAAAGATGAAAATGCAGGGAATAATTTTTGTTGTCATCCTTTTAGCAACTTCTTCCGGCATAACAAATTATGTGGGAAATGATTATGCAGAAAATGATGACTCAAGCAAAGAAGTTATTTCCCTCTCATTCTCTTTTTCCAATCCAACAATTGAAGATGGCATTATCGTTGACAACACTGCCAGTATGGTAAAAAATGGGCGCCCAATTTTGCCATATAAGACAATGGTTTTGAAGCTTCCGTTCGGCACAGAAATTGAAGAAATAAAAGTGCATACATCTGAAGTAAAGAAAATTTATGTGGACAAAACATTGCACATCCCTCGTGCTATTGCTATCGTTGGCGATGATATAGAAAGCATCGATTATAATTACACAGAGCCCTATCCTGGGAACTGGGTTATATGCAGAGCAGGGGCAGGAATAGAAGGTGGTGAGCATGTAGTGTTTCTTTCAGTTCATGCATTTCCAGTTAGGTATTCAATGGATGAAATTGAGTATGTTGATAAAATAACTGTGGACATAGGCTATACCCTGTCCCATAAATCAATATTTAAAGGTGATGAATATGATTTGCTGATTATGTGCCCAGATGGATGGGAAAATGAACTGCAGACATTGAAAGAACATAAGGAAAGCCATGGAATAAGAACAAAAATAGTTACCCTAAACGAAATTTATAATGGAGAATATTTTGCTGTTAATGGAAGTGATAATGCGGAAAAGGTGAAATATTTCATAAAAAATGCTGTCGAGCAATGGGGTGTAGAATATGTTCTGATTGTTGGAGGCTTTGGAAAGTTTCCAATGAGAAAATCATGGGTATATGATGAATCTGAAACTCGCTACTGGATGGATATACCCATTCCTACTGATTTATATTATGCAGATATTTATTTTGCAAATGGGAGCTTTTCTTCATGGGATACAAATTATAATAGTTATTATGGAGAATTTGCAAGAGAGAACGGAAATGAAACTTTATATGATGTTATAGATGCATATCCAGATGTATATATAGGCAGACTCGCTTGCGAGGATATAAATGAAATTAGAGTTGTTGTCGATAAAATTATAAATTATGAGAACAACAATGGAGGGAGATGGTTCAAAAGAGTGGTATGCATAGCTGGCGATACCTCACCAAATGATGGATATGGAGACGTTGATGAAGGAATAGAAACAGTTGAAAAATCCTTAGAATATCTAGAAGGTTTTAGAGCAATAAAACTTTATCCATCCCTACTTATACCAGAATTAAGATTAAATCCTGTGACCATAACTGCAGCAATATCTATTGGATGTGGATTTGTGCATTTTGATGGTCATGGAAACATGGTGGCGTGGAGTACCCATCCCCATAATAATGAGGATAAATGGATAGGAAATTATGTTACGAGCATGGTAGACTATCTTAGAAATGGCTACAAACTGCCAGTAATAAGGATAGGTGGCTGCCTATGTGGAGCCCTTGATTATGAAAAAGAAAGCTGTCTTGCATGGACATTTATTAAGCATGATAAAGGAGGCGGGATGGCCTGCTTGGCGGCAACAAGACTTTCTTATGGATATATTGGAAAATATTGCGATGCAGGCTTGGAAGGCTATCATGGCATTCTTTTCTTCAAAGCTTATGAAGAAGGTTGCACCCCTGCAGAAATGCTGGCAAACGCTCAAATTGAATATATGAACACGATTCCAATGGACTTTGAAAAAGACTACTTATATGATTTCAAAACAATAGAGGAATTCATTTTGTTTGGAGACCCAACGCTTAAAATAGGCGGAGTATAAGCGATATGGCGGCGAGTATAATATTGGTAGCAACAATATTCATAGCTAAAAAATAACAAATTCACAAATTTATGAAAATTTAAATATCCTATGGCTTTTCTTCAGCATGTTCAAAAAATCATTGGTTATATGCTGGCGGAGCTTAACGGAGACATGGCATCAAAAAAAGCTCGTTGCTTTCCTAATTCTTTATCCTCTTCTATTCATGATAATTTTTGGAAGCGTTTTTGGAGGGGAAAATTTTCCTATTAAGTTTAGCTTAGCAATTGTCATAGAGGAAGAAGATGAACTTGCAGAATCTTTTATATCCATATTCAACGAACAGGAAGTTATTGAAAAATTGGAAACATATGAAAGAACAAATGAAAGTATGATGGAACAGGCTAAAAGACTTATTGATGAAGATTTTATAGCTGTGCTTTTTATTCCAGAAAATTTCTCCAAAGTTATGTTTTCCTCTGTTAACCTCTCTGTATTCTATGATATGTCAGCGGATATGAATGTGCAAAATATTGCGCTTGGCACAATAAATGGGATAATAGAGGCTTTTTCAAAACAAATTGCAGAACAAAAAATAGAATATGCAAAAAAATACATAAGTGAAAAAGAAGCCAAGTATATGCAAAGCATTGCACAGCCAATTAATGTTTCCACATCTGGAGTATCGCCTACAAAAAGAGAGGTAAAATATATTGATTTATTGGTTCCTGGCTTAGTTGGCATGACAATTATGTGGTCTGGTGTATCTGGAGTTGCCTCTTCACTTGTTGAAGACCGCGTCACTGGCATAAGACAGCGCATACTATCAACGCCAACACCAAAATCAGCAATGCTTGCAGGAAGCACCCTCGCATATATAATTATATGTGGGGCACAGGTAATTATATTGCTTGCAGTGGCTGTATTTGGCTTTAAGCTGAATATTGCAGGCAAATTATGGATGGTTGCCCTCGTAATCATAATTGGTATGCTCGCAATGATTGGTATAGGGGTAGCCATCTCTGCTTTCACAAAAACTGCTGAAGAAGCTTCTCAGCTTGCAATGCTAATTAATTTTCCAATGATGTTTTTATCTGGTATATTCTTTCCTATTTCCAGTGGATGGATGTATTATGTTTCTCGCGTTTTCCCTCTTACATATATAAATGAAAGCTTGCGAGCTGTTATGGTTAAGGGAGCAGAACTGCAAGATATTGTCCTACAACTTGCAATATCAATAATTTTCACCATAGCAATTTTCATCATTGGTATAATGCTTTTGACAAGGAGGGAAGAATAATGAAGGCAATTGAAGTGCAAAATTTGAAGAGAGTATTTGATGGCATCATAGCAGTTAATGATATTTCATTTGATGTGGAAGAGGGCGAAATCTTTGGCTTTCTTGGGCCAAATGGGGCTGGAAAAACAACCACTGTAAAAATGCTTACTTGCCAGCTTGTTCCATCCGAGGGAGAGGCAAAGGTTTTTGGATATGATATAAGGAAAGAATGCAATATAATAAGGAAAATTATAGGAATTGTTCCTCAGGAAGCTTCCTTACATGAACTTCTTACAGCTGAACAAAATATTTTTTTCTATGGTATGCTCTATGATATCCCAAAAAAAGAGATTAGAAGGAGAGCTGAAGAACTTTTATCTGCAATGGAATTATCGCATAGGAAAAAGGATTTAGTTAAAACATTCTCTGGAGGAATGAAACAACGCCTCAACCTCATTCTTGCCCTTTTACATAAACCTAAACTTTTGTTCTTAGACGAGCCTACCACGGGCTTAGACCCGCAGGCAAGAAGGAGAATTTGGGAGTTCATAAAAGAGATAAATGAACAAGGAACAACAATATTCCTAACTACACACTATATGGAGGAAGCAGATAACCTTGCAGATAGAGTTGCCATAATTGATAACGGAAAAATAATTTCACTTGGGAAACCATCTGAACTTAAAAGAAAAATGAGAAAAGAGAAGATTCTGGAAGTGGAAATAGAACATGACGAAAGAATAGCTGATTCAATAAAAACGGTGGAGGGAGTTAAGCAACTTACCTATGAAAATGGAAAACTCAGAATCATTGTAGAGGATAGGAAAGGATTGTTATTGGACATAGTTAGAGTTTTATCTGATAAAAACATCAAGTCTCTTATTACTGCAGAGCCAACACTGGAAGATGTTTTTATATACTTAACTGGGAAAAGGCTGAGGGATTAGCTAAATTTTATTAACTCTCTCGCATATATATACAATGAATTTCAGGGGAAGAGATGTTATAAGTATTAGGGATTTTACAAAGGAAGAAATTTTGTATGTCCTCGAAATTGCTGAAAAAATGGTTCCAATTGCAAAAGGAGAGAAGAAAAGTAATCTGCTAAATGGCTATATAATGGCTTCCCTTTTTTTCGAGCCATCAACAAGAACACGCCTTTCTTTCGAGAGTGCAATGAAAAGGCTTGGAGGCTTAGTCATAGGCTTCGCTCAGCCGGGAACGACTTCCATAAAGAAGGGCGAAAGCTTAGCAGATACCATAAGAACTGCAGAAAGTTATTGCGATGTCATAGTCATGCGCCATCCGCATGAAGGCTCCGCCCGCATGGCGGCGGAATTTGCTGAAGTGCCAGTAATAAATGGAGGAGATGGCGCAGGGCATCATCCTACACAATGCCTGCTTGATTTGTTTACTATAAAGAAGGAGAAGGGGCATATTGAGGGCAATAAAGTTGCATTGCTTGGCGATTTAAAGTATGGGAGAACTGTGCATTCCTTAGCTTATGCTTTAGCCCTTTTTGGTGTTGAAATGGTTTTTATCGCCCCTCCAGAACTACAGATGCCAAAAGAAGTTATAGAGGAATGCAGGGAAATGGGAGCAAAACTCGAAATTAAAAATGATATTGAGGATATAAGTGATGTTGACGTGCTTTATGTTACAAGAATTCAAAAAGAAAGATTTCCTGATCCAGAAGAATATAATAAGGTAGCAGGAAGTTATAGAATTGATGCAAAAACACTGGAAAAAGTGAAAGATGATATGATTGTTATGCATCCTCTGCCAAGAGTTGATGAAATATCTCCAGAAGTGGATAAAACGAGGCATGCTGCATATTTCCGCCAGACTTTCAATGGTGTGCCAGTTAGAATGGCTTTACTTGCCTTAGTTTTGGGAGGGATAGAATGAAAGAGCTAAAAGTTCAGCCAATTAAAGATGGAACTGTCATTGACCATATTACTCCAGGGAATGCCCTTAAAGTCGTTAAAATACTTGGTATTACAGAAAAACAGCCAGATTCAATTATAAGCATTGCAATGAATGTTGTTGGCAAGAGAGGAAAAAAAGACATTGTGAAAATAGAAAATAGAGAGCTTGATCCAAAAGAGGTTGATAAAATAGCTTTGATAGCTCCTAATGCAACGATAAATATCATAAGAAATTATGAAGTTGCAGAAAAACATCGTGTGTCAGTGCCAGATGAAGTAGTAGGCATTGTTAAATGCCCAAACCCAAATTGTATATCAAATACAAGAGAGCCAATAGAAACAAAATTTATTGTTAAAAGCAGAAATCCACTGAAAATAAAATGCTACTATTGCGAAAGAGAGGTGGAGGATATTTCTTCACAGATTATGTAAAGGAGGAAGAGGATGAGAAATAAAATAGTTGGCATGCTATTAATGCTAAGTTTATCAACGGCTGCTGTATCAGCTACAACATACTGGGCAAAAACATATGGAGGAGATGGCGATGAAGACTTATCATCTGCCCAGCAAACTTTAGATGGAGGAATTATTACAGCAGGAAGAACAACTTCATTCGTTTCTGGAGATGATTTCGATAACATGCTAATAATGAAGTTAGATTCATATGGCAACATAGAATGGCAGAAGGTATATGGAGGAGAAAGCACCGATGGTGCAATGGCAATCTCGCAGGCAAATGATGGCTATATTGTAGCAGGATATACAAATTCTTTTGGAGCAGGGGGAGATATATGGGTTTTAAAGCTTGATGAAAATGGAAATATAGAATGGCAGAAGGTATATGGAGGAGATGAATGGGACTTTGCATTTCATATTCAGCAGGCAAATGATGGCTATATTGTGGCGGGAACAACCCATTCTTATGGGGAAAAAGGAGATATATGGGTTTTAAAGCTTGATGAAAATGGAAATATAGAATGGCAGAAGGTATATGGAGGAGAGGAAAACAGTAGTGAGGCAGCTTTTTTTGTTCAGCAGACAAATGATGGCTATATTGTGGCGGGAAATACAAACTTGGGTGAGAAAATCTGGAAAATATTTCTTATGAAGCTTGATGAAAATGGAAATATAGAATGGCAGAAGGTATATGGAGGAGAAAAAGATTGCAGCTTCGGTTTTTTACAGCAAACAGAAGATGGATATGTTATGGCTGGTATGATAGAGCAGGATATTTTTATCATGAAAACAGATGAAAATGGAAATATAGAATGGCAGAAGGTATATGGAGGAGAGGAAAGGGAGGCGATTTTATTCGCCAGTCAAACCAAAGGTGGATATATTATGGCAGGATATACGAGTTCATTTGGAGCAGGGGGACTAGATGCATGGATTTTAAAGCTTGATGAAAATGGAAATATAGAATGGCAGAAGGTATATGGAGGAGAAGGACTTGATGAATTACGTTTTATTTATGAAACAGAAGATGGATATATTATGGCAGGATATACAAGTTCATTTGGGGATAGAATTGATATATGGATTTTAAAGTTGGGTACTAATGGAGAAATTATTTTTGATGAAGGAAGTGGGGCAAGCGTCGCAGAAACATATGTTAAAAGCGTTGATACATCATTGGTTGCAGAAGAAATTTCTTTTTCTTCAAAAGATACAAATGCCAAGATAATTAATACAAATATTGTTCCAAAAAATGCAGACTGTAAAATTGTAACGCAGGCTTATGGAGAGTCATCTATATTTCCTCCTTCTGCCCCACGCAATTTACGTGGTGAAGCCAAAGATAGATACATAGAGCTATTATGGGATGCTCCAGCAAACAATGGAGGAGCAAATATAACTGCCTACAAAATTTATAGGAGAATAGGCACTGAAGAAATGCTCATAGCCACTGTTTCAGATACTTCATACCAGGATAAAAATGTGACGGCAAATATAACCTATCATTACAGGGTTAGTGCAGTAAATGCTGTTGGAGAGGGAACAAAATCTGAAGAAATTGCTATATCTTTAACAAGAAAAGAAACACCTGGCTTTGAAATAGCCATGATAATCGCTGTAATAGTATTAATGGCATATGTAAAGAAAAAGACATAATTTTTAATCTTGCAGGTATATTACACAATGGAAAAATACAGAGTTGCTTTATATGCAATAATCGCTACCGCTATATGGGGAATGTCATTTCCAATTACAAAAGAAGGCGTAGAGAATATATCTCCTGTGCTTTTTGCTTTCCTCCGATATTTAATTGCAACTCTTTTCTTCATTTTACTATGCTTATCTTACGGGAATATTGGCAAAATTGATATAAAAAAATTTTCATTTCTTGGTTTGATAAGCGTTACCCTCCCAACTGTTTTGCAAAATATAGGTATAAGGTATACTGATGCATATATAACTGGCTTTCTGCAAAGCACGGGACCAATTTATACGGTTATACTTGCTTACATTTTCCTGAACGAAAAAATAAATGTTTACAAGATTGCAGGAATTGTGATTGCATTTATTGGTGTATATTTCATGATCAATCCTCAAGAAGGAAATTTTTTCGGAAACATGCTCATTCTTTCTTCTGCAATATGTTATTCCATCGGGGGCATAATAGCAAAAGATTTACTTAATAGAGGACACAATCCACTTCAGATAATAACCTTCTCTTCTATATTTGGCACAGCATTTCTCATACCTTTAACCACAGCTGAAATATTCGCGAAAGAATCGTTTATAAACTATGAAAGTATGAAATACATCTTGTTTCTTGCATTTTTTACAACTTTTCTTGCATATCTACTGTGGTATAAAGCCATGGAAAAAATGGAAGTTTCAAAACTTTCATTTTTCACCTATTTAATACCTCTTTTTTCTCTTCTTTCAGCCCATATGATATTTAGGGAAGAAATTGAGATTACTACACTAATTGCGGGATTTATAGCTGTTATTGGCGTTGCAATAGCCCAGAAAGCGTGAGATGAATTTATATAATCGGCATCAATCCACTTGTGGAAAAAGGTAAGGCATATTTGTATGCGTTTCTTGCAGTTGTACTCTGGGCGACGGTTGCTTCTGCATTCAAAACATCACTGAGACATGGCGATGCTTACAACTTGCTTTTCCTTTCCTCAATCTTTTCAACTTTCATTTTTTTATTATATTAACACTGCAAAATAAAATAGGCAAGATAAAATGTTCTACAAGAGGAAACTTAACAGGATTTGCTTTGGAGAGCAAAGGAATCGTATTTGGCTTAGGAAGTGCAGTAATATGGGCGACTTTCTGGATTTATAATCTGAAAGATAAGAGGGACGAGGTTACAAAACTTTTCCTTAATTTTTCGCTTTTCATAATCATCTTCATGCTTTCTCAAAGAAGCTAACTCCTCCATCTTTCCCTTTCCTTATTGGTGCCATGTATGTTGGGCTATTTAAAATGGGGATGACATTTTTAATATGGATGAAAGCTTTGAAATTCCCTTCAACAAGCGAGCAATCTTATTTACATGGTTCCCTTTCTATCTTTGTTATTAATTCATTTTGCTGTTGGAGAAGAAATACTTCTATCAACAATAATTGGATTAATTTTAATTGTATCTGGAATACTGCTACAACTAAAAATTTATTATCCCTTTCATTATATCGTTTAATGAGAGTTTTAGTTATTGGTGGGGGTGCAAGAGAGCATGCCATTTGTAGTGCTGTTTGCAAAAGCGATGCTGAGCTTTATGCTTTTATGAAAAATGCAAATCCAGGAATAAAAAAAATTGCCAAAGATTATTTTCTCCATGACGAGTGCAATGCACAAAAAGTTTTATCTTATGCATTAAATAAAAATATTGAGCTAGCAATCATTGGGCCAGAGGCTCCCGAAGAGGCAGGCGTGACAAATGTTTTGGAAAAACATGGAATAATGGTTGCCTCCCCATCAAAAGAGGCAGCAGAAATAGAAACGAATAAGGAATTTATGAGAAATATTATGGAAAAGTACAGGATAAGGGGTAGTGTAAAATGGAAATCTTTTTCAAATGCTGAAATGGCAAAAGAATTTATAGAAATGCTTAGTGGAGAAGTTGCAGTAAAACCAGTTGGTCTTACAGGAGGAAAAGGGGTAAAGGTTGCAGGAGACCATTTAAAAAGCATAGAAGATGCAGTCAAATATGCCAAAGAAGTAATTGAAAAGAAAATAGGGGGCATAGGAAAAGTTATTATAGAAGAAAAGGTAGTCGGAGAGGAATTTACTCTACAAGCTTTCTGCGACGGCAAAAACATTTTCCCAATGCCTGCGGTACAGGACCATAAAAGGCTTTTACCAGATGATAAAGGACCAAATACAGGAGGAATGGGTTCTTATTCCTGCAAAGATGGTATTTTACCATTCATGACATATGATGACTATGAAGAAGCTGCAGTAATTTTGCAAAAAATTATAGAAGCACTAAAGAGAGAAGGGAGGGAATACAAAGGAACGATATATGGACAATTCATGCTAACTTCAGATGGTGTAAAAGTTATTGAAATAAATGCAAGATTTGGCGACCCAGAGGCAATGAATGTTCTGCCACTGCTTAAAACAGATTTTGTTGATATATGTGTCTCAATGGCAGAAGGAAATTTGAACAGTAAAATGATAAGCTTTGAAGCAAAAAGCACTGTTTGCAAATATGTTGTGCCCGAAGGATATGGAATATCTCCAAAGGCAAATCAGGAGATTTTCGTCAATGAGGAGGGAATAAGGGAAGAGGGAGGCATACTGTTTTATGCATCTGTAAATGAGATTGATGGAAAAATATATACAACAACATCTCGTTCCTTAGCCATTGTAGGTATTGCAGAAGAAATTGAAGAAGCAGAAAAGATATGTGAGAGAAGCTTACAACACATTAAAGGAAACGTTTTTATTAGACATGATATAGGAAAGAAGGAACTCATAGAGAAAAGAATAAAGCATATGGAAATGCTCCGTGGTTAAAATGATATATTTATACATTGTAGGCACAGCGGGCTCCGGCAAGACAATGCTTACGCATGCATTCAATGAATGGTGCCACCGCCAGCGATATGATTCGATTACAGTAAACCTTGACCCTGGGGTTAAAAAACTTCCATATTCTCCAGAAATTGATGTTAGAGAATGGATTTCTCTGGAAGAAGTTATGAAAGAATATAATCTCGGACCAAATGGAGCGCAAATAGTCTGTGCAGATATGCTCGCTTTAAACGCCAAGGAAGTGGAGGAGAGGCTGGGAGAATACAGAGCTGATTATGTAATCATCGACACCCCCGGACAATTAGAACTTTTTGTTTTTAGGAGCGCTGGAAAAGTTATAATAGAACAGCTCGGGAAAGAGAATGCAATTCTACTGTTTCTGATTGATCCATCGCTTGTAACAACTCCTTCTCACTTTGTCTCCCAACTGATGCTTTCAGCTACTACACAGTTCAGGCTTGACGTTCCTCTCGTTAATGCGCTCACAAAAATAGATATTGTAGATGAAAAAATGCTTAAGCACATAATTGAATGGAGTGAGAATGCTGAAAGATTGCAACAGGAATTGCTTTATCATTCTCCCTCTCTCTATCAGCAGATGAGTGAGGGAATAATAAGGGTAATAAAAGATATGGAGGCTCATACTCGTCTAATACCTGTTTCATCAGAAACATGGGAAGGTATGGAAGATTTATATGCTACTGTTCAGAATATTTTTTATGGGGGTGAGGATTTAGATAGGAAATGAATCTATGGTAATTTGAATTTGCTGAATGCGTTTGCGGCCATTTCAATATATTCTCTATTTTCCTCGTACCATTCTTCCCATTTCTTTAACTTTTCTGATACATCCTCAAATTCCCTGTTTAGTTCTTCGTATTTCTTATAAAGTTTTGCAAGTCTCTCCTGTTCTTTTCTATACATATCTTCTAATTCTTCACATCTTTCCTTATATTTTACCAAATCTTTTAATGGCTCAAGTTCCTTTACTTTTTCAGTTAATTCTTCTACTTTTCTTTTATAAGGAATATATTCTCTAAGCTCTTCCACTTCTTTTTCTAAGCTATTTCTCCTCTCCCTTTCTTTTACAACTTCCACCTTTAATTCTTCAAGCTCTCTGCGTTTTTCTTCAAGCTCTTTTTTCATTCTCTCAAGTTTTTCCCTGTCCTCCTTTAACTCTTCCATATCCTTTATTTCCTGCCTTAGCGAGTTCATCTCTTCTTCCTTCATTTTTAATTCTTCCTCTTTTTCTTTTACTTCCCTTTCCTTTTCCATGTAATCCTCTTCCTGCTTCTTATAGGCGTCCCATAGCTTTTCCAGTCTTTCTTTCTCCTTTTGCAATTCATTTTTATATCTCTCTGCTTCCTGCAAGGCTGCCAAAGCTCTTTCCTCTGCTTCCTCCATTTTCCTCTTCATTGCCTCAATCATTTCTTCCATTCTTTCAATCTGCTCTGCCGAAACAAGCTTCTTTAATTGCTCTAAAGCTTCTGCTTCCTTATATGAACCTTTTACAATTGAATCTATTTCCTCAATTACTTTCTTAAAATTTGCCTTAAATTCTTCAATACCGTATATCTCCTCCATGTTCTCACTAAAGAATGATGTTTATGCTATTTAAATATTATTACATTCATTTTGTGTTCATATCACCATGCACGCTTGGTAAATACAGATTAGCTTTTATCATATAAAAAGCTAATCATTTTTAGCATAACTCGTGATTAAAAAATCTCGAAAAATGGATAGAATGGTATCCCATCCATATCTTGGAGAGGATACCATAGCATGGAACGAAATAGAAATTGAAAAGTTAATAAAAATTAATCGAAATTTTTTGAATAAAGAAATTGGAAGGGAATATAAAGAAATACCATTATTCATAAATTCAACAAAAGAGAGTCCAGTGGAAACACCTGAATTTCTTTCACATTTAAACCTTGAATTCATGGATTCTTTGCTAAAAGAAATGTTTCCAAGATTTGAAAGAATTCCAAGATTTGAAAGAATAAAGCAGAGGGTATATGCAAGGATAAAGTTGGTTATCTATATGACATTAAAAGGAGAGAAATATATTACTGAAAGGAATGAAAATTGCATTCTTCCATTCAACTTTACGTCTTTTTTCGTTAAAGATGGTTGCATTAACGAGATTACAAAATGGTATAACTGAAAATCTTATCAGTGTTACATATTTAACCTAATTTTTTGCAATTACTGGTTAAAATTCATGAATTAATTAGATTTGGAGAAAAAATAATTCAGTAAATTTTTTTGCTTTACCCCGCAATTTGATGCAACCTTTTTATTTTGCTGTTCAGAAAAATGCAGTTTTTTTCATTCAAAATTGTTATTACAATCAGCAATAACAACAAAATACAGATTTAAAAATAGTAAATCTGTCCACCCATTTTCTATTATAATTGGATACGGAGTCATTTAAGTTTATCAAACAATTCTCCCATTTTTCATAGTAGGAAAATAAAGATAGACAATGAGTATAAAAGGTTCGTTTTAGCATTGCAGGAGGTGCTACAATGCTAAAGTTAACAGCACATACACAACACCATAATATTAATATTATACTAGCCTATTACATGGCGTATGTATGAAATTCGTTTCCATGGTAGAGGCGGACAAGGTGGAAGAATGGCAGCTGAGGCATATGCTTTGGCTGCTTTTTTAGAAGGCAGTTATGCAGTAAGCTTCCCATTTTTCGGCGCTGAAAGGAGAGGGGCACCAGTTAGAGCTTTTACGAGAGTAGATGATAAAAAAATAAGGATAAAGACGCAAGTATATGAGCCAGATTATGTTGTTGTTTTAGATGAGACACTTATTGAAACAGAAGATGTGCTTGAAGGACTTAAAGAAGATGGGATGGTCATCATAAACACTGCCAAAAAGCCAGAAGAAGTAAGGCTTTCAAAGCCAGTTAAATGTGCTACTGTAGATGCAACTTCTATAGCCCTTGAAATCTTGGGCAGACCAATTACCAATACTGCCATTCTTGGAGCAATAGCAAAAGCAACTGGCAGGGTGAGCATTGATTCCATAGAAAAGGCAATCATTGAAAAATTTGGAGCTCGCCTTGGAAAAGAGGCTGGGGAAAAGAATGCAAAAGCTGCAAGAGTTGCATATGAAAAAACTCTTGTAGGCGTAGCTCAAGGAGGAAAAGCTTTCGTTCCGCGCAAAAAATGGCTTCCTACAGTTGAGGAAATGCCAATAGGAGGGGCGACGCCTGCAATGGAAACTGATGCAGGCTTAGTTGGCATTGGCTCATTCATCGAAAATAAGACTGGCGACTGGCGAACTTTCATGCCCATCATCGATAAAGAAAAATGCATTGGTTGCAAGTTCTGCTGGTTTTACTGTCCAGAGGGATGTATCTCGATGGAGGATGGAAAAGCAAGCGTTGATTATGACTATTGCAAGGGATGCGGAATATGCGCCAATGAATGTCCTGTAAATGCTATAGAAATGAAAAGGGAGGTGAGGACATGATTCAAAAGCTTCCAGCTAAAAAGATGGTTGTCACCGGCGATTATGCTGCTGCTTATGGCGCCCTGCTTTGCGATGTTGATGTTGTTGCAGCTTATCCAATAACTCCACAAACTTTAATTGTCGAAGAATTCTCAAATTTTGTAAATGATGGCATTACTGATGCGGAATTTATTATGGTTGAATCTGAGCACTCTGCAATGTCAGCCTGCATAGCGGCACAGGCGGCGGGAGCGCGCACCTATACAGCTACTGCATCGCAAGGATTAGCTTTAATGCATGAAATGCTTTTCATTGCCTCTGCCTTACGCTTGCCAATAGTAATGCCCGTCGTTAATAGAACGGTGGCAGCTCCAATAGGCATATGGTGCGAGCACAATGACAGCATGCCTCAGCGCGATACCGGCTGGATTCAGATGGCTTGCGAGGATAATCAAGAAGTTCTGGATATGATTATAATGGCTTATAAGATTGGAGAGCGTAAGGATGTTTTGCTTCCTGTAATGCCTTGCTTGGATGCATTTATTTTAAGTCATACTGTTGAGCCTGTTGATGCCCCTTCAAGTGATGAAGTGGCAGATTTCATTGGCAAATATGAGCCACATGCAATGCTTGATCCAGATAATCCAATGGCCATTGGCACTTTCACACCTCCAGAATATATTCAAGAGTTGAGATATCAGAATCATGTGGCAATGGAAAATGCAAAGAAAGCAATAAAAGAAGTGACAAAAGAATTCGCAGATGAATTTGGCAGAGATTATCACGGGCTGATTGAGGAATATAAATGTGATGATGCAGAAGTGGTGCTTATTACAGTGGGCACAGTTACCGGCACTGCTAGAGAAGTTGTTGACAAGCTCCGCCAACAGGGAAAGAAAGTTGGCTTAATAAAGCTTCGTTTCTATCGCCCATTTCCGAGAGAAGAGTTGCGTAGCATTGCTGAAAATGTTGAAGCTATTGGCGTCTATGACAGAGCTATTTCATATGGCTCTGGAGGACCATTGTTTATTGAAACCCGCAATGCTCTATATGGCATGGATGTGCCAGTTTTGAATTTCCTCGCTGGATTAGGAGGAAGAGATGTTGTGACGGGAGATGTTGAGAAAATGTATGAAATTTTGATGAAGGCAAAAGATAGCAAGCCTGACAAGGAAATTTATTGGATTGGAACAAGGGGGGTGAGCATATGAATATAAAGGATTTACCAGAAGAAAGCCTTTTTACGCCTGGCCACACTGCATGCGCTGGCTGTCCTGCTCCAGCAATAGTAAGAAATATGATGAAAATATTTGGAAAAGATACCATCGTCTACACCCCAGCTAACTGCTTACTCGTTTTCAGTGGAACATATCCCTATCTTGCGTGGAGAGTGCCATATTTGCATGAAGCATTTGAGAATACGGCAGCATGCATATCAGGAGTTGCCAGAGCATATAGGAAAAAGGGAAAGAAAACGTTGGTTGTTGGAATTGCTGGAGATGGAGGAACATATGATATTGGCATACAGGCTTTATCGGGAGCAGCAGAGAGAAATGAAGATGTAATTTACGTATGCTATGACAACGAGGCTTATATGAATACGGGCATACAGCGTAGCGGAGCCACGCCCTATGGAGCGGCAACAACAACAACACCAGCAGGAAGAAAAATCGCGGGTAAGCTCGAACATAAAAAGGATATGGCAGAGATAATGAGAGCTCATGAGGTTCCTTATGTTGCAACGCTAAGCATTTCCCATCCAAAAGATTTTCTTGAAAAGGTAGAGAAAGCAAAGGAAACAGAAGGCTTCCGCTACTTGCATGTTTTGTCACCTTGCCCAACTGGATGGAGATTTGATCCAGCAAAGAGCATAGAAATAGCAAGAAAGGCCGTCGATTCGGGCATGTGGACTTTATATGAAGCAGAATATGGAGAGATTACAAACATATACAAGCCGAAGAAGAAAATACCAGTGGAAGAATACATAAAGGGGCAAGGCAGATTCCGCCACTTTACGCCAGAAATGATTGCAGAGTTGCAGAAATGGGTTGATAGAAAGTGGAAACGTTTATACGGCGAGCTTCCTGAATCTTAAAATCTATTAATTGCTTTTTATATAACCCAAAAAATGCAAAACATTTATATATTGCTATCAATTTGCTATCATAGTTACTACAAAAAATTATAAATTATATATATCACAAGAGGTTTAGGAGATAAAATGAAAATATTGAAGGAGGAAGAGAAGGAGGAAAGAAAAAGGGCATCGTTGCTTTTGAGTAAACATAGGGTGAATGAGATTCTTGCTACTAAGAAAAAAATAATAGAAGAATTACGGAACATCCAGCAAACAGAGGAAAGCCTTAGAGCAAGGGAAAGTATCGGAAGGATTAAAAGGGGAGAGGATGTAGATAAGCTATTTGGGGAATATAAGGATATCGTTGATCTTTCCCCTCCAAAAGAGGATTATATAGAAGTTGTTGAGGTTCATCCAATTACAAAACCTTTTTCATATATCCGTATCTTATATGATAATAAAAATCATGAATATATATATGAAGTTCTTGAGCCAGTACTTTCTTTAGAGGATAGAAAACTTCTGGATTTCATTAAAGAAACATTAATCAAAACAATGGATATAGAGCTTACAGAATTCAGTGAGGATGAAGCAAAGGAATATCTCAGGAAAAATGTTGATAGAATAATTAAAGATTATGCCATAACTATTGATGATATCACAAAAGAGAAAATAATGTATTATGTAATAAGAGATTTTCTTGGATATGGAAAAATAGATGTTCTAATGCGCGATCCAATGATTGAAGATATATCATGTGATGCTGCTGGAGTGCCAATCTTCATCTATCACAGAAATTATGAATCGGTAAAAACAAATATTGTATTCCAAACAGAAAACGAACTGGATTCCTTCGTTATACAACTCGCGCAAAAATGTGGGAGGCATATCTCTATTGCTCGTCCACTTTTAGACGCAACAATGCCAGATGGTTCAAGGTTACAAGCTTGTCTGGCGAGAGAAGTTTCTTCAATGGGCTCAAACTTTACTATAAGGAGGTTTAGAGAGGAACCATTCACACCAAGCCATTTAGTAGAGTTTAATACAATCTCGCCCGAGATGGCAGCCTACTTTTGGATGGCTATTGAGCATGGAGCATCTGCCATTATAGCAGGAGGAACAGCTTCTGGAAAGACAACCACGCTTAATGCACTTAGCCTTTTCATCCCTCCTCAAATGAAAATCGTTTCCATAGAAGATACGAGAGAAATTAATTTGCCTCATCCTAACTGGATTGCTTCCGTCACCAGAGAAACAACTGCTGAGGCGGAGGAAAGTAGGGTTGGCATGTTTGAACTGCTTAAAGCAGCTTTGAGACAGCGCCCAGAATATATTCTGGTTGGAGAGATTAGGGGAGAAGAAGCTGTTGTGCTATTCCAAGCAATGGCAACTGGACATACTGTCTACTCTACAATGCATGCAGATTCAATATTTTCTGTTGTTCATAGGCTAGAGGGAGAGCCGATTAATATTCCCCGTATTCAATTGCAAGCTTTAGATATTGTTGCAATCCAAGGCTTAATGAGAATTGGAAAGAAAAGAGTAAGAAGAATTAAAGAAGTAGTTGAAGTGGTTGGAATAGATCCAACAACTGATGATATTCTGACGAATGATGTATTTAGATGGAATCCGAGAAAGGACACCTTCGATTACTATGGCAAAGGACATGTTATGGATAGGATAGCTGAGCAGAGAAATTGGACAGACCGCGAATTAAATGAGGAATTTAATAGAAGAGTAGAAGTTATAAAATGGATGGTTGAAAAGGGGATAAAACATTATGTTGATGTGGGAGCCATAATAGCTGCATATTATAAGAATCCCGAAAAAGTTTTGGAGAGAATTAGGGAGGAAAATGCTAACAAAGTATCAAAGCCTGTGTTATAGAATATTTGGAAAGAGGGCTGCAAAATCATCTCAAGTTGAATACATAAAGAGGGCTTTAGAAAAAAGTTTTATGGAAGTAAGACCTGAAGCATATATTTCTTTTGCATGGATGAACGGAACAATGGGAGCCATTGCAGGCATTATCATTGTTATTCTATATCTATTGGTTCTCCCTCGCTTTATTTCCTTGCCTCCAAAACTTCTTGCAGTTGTTATTCCATCTCCAATACTTCTTGCAGCATTGGCATATTTCATTACCATGATGATTCCGGAAAGTAAGGCAAACAGAAGAAAAAAGGATATCGATGTTAAGCTCCCATATGCATTGAATTTTATTGCTGCAATGGCAACTGCAGGAATTACACCTGCTGAAATATTTAAAAATTTAGCTGAACAACCTGTATATGGAGAAGTGCATAAAGAGGCGGCTTGGATTTATAGGGATATTGCAATATTTAACATTGACATAATAACTGCATTAAGAAACGCTGCAAATAGAACACCTTCAATTAAATTTCAAGAATTTTTACAGGGAGCAATAACTACAATAACTTCTGGAGGGGATCTAAAAAGATACTTCTTAGTTAAAGCGGAAGAATGTATGAGAGAAAATAGGAGGCTTCAAAAAGAATTTCTTGAAACGCTTGGTGTGCTTGCAGAAAGCTATGTTACTGTAGTAGTTGCTGCGCCTCTCTTCCTTATCATACTCTTTTCTGTTATGCTATCATTTAGCACTGGAGGAGGTACTTCCTCACCTCTTGTGCTTTATTTAATCGCTTTCGTAATGTTGCCAATTTCCCATTTAGGATTCGCTCTCGCAATTCAATCCATGTCACCTGAGGTATAAATATGATTGGAAAGAAAATTGCTTGGGTTGCAATCATTTTTTCTTTGATAGTCATTACTATGTCGGTTATATTCCGCATTATGGAATATTATTCATACTCAAACATTTTATTTGCTTCTTCACTTGTCATATTCCTCATATTCTCTTTTATCCATAGAAAAATCAAGGAAGATATGCTACCTTTTGTTTCAGATGTATATCTAGAAAAAGAGTGGAGATATTATTTCACTTCTCTCATTTCGTTTATTCTCCTTATATTTACAACCACAATGAATGTTCTCATAATATTTTTTGGTCTAAATATATCTCGAGCGATAATTAACATTCTTCTGGGCATTGTTCTGCTGATTATGCTCTATACCGTGCTTTCAATACCAACTGTTGAAAGAACTAGAACATATGCGATATTTTTCATATTTGCATTTATTTTTACCCTGATTGTAATTGGCTCGCAGATAGGCATATATCATCTTCCAGAAACCGCCCCTCGTTTTTTGCTAAGAATAGCAGACCCTTTGTTCTTGCTCAATGTAGCAGTAATTTCATGGATGGCTTCCTCAATGCTTGGAGGAGAAATGCCATCTCCAATGGAATCAATAATAGGCTTGCGTGAAAGAGGAAAGGCAGTCAAAGAGGAAGTTATTCTAAGGAGGAACATACTGTATCTCGTTATAGTTTCCTTCATAATTCTATTTGTTATTGTAAATGTATTTACTGTAATACCCCTGCCAACTGGTTTCAAAATAAGTGGCTTGCAATGGGGATACGTTCTTATCATTATAAGTATAGCGCTCTTGCTTTCCCTCATAATATATATTGTCTTTGTGCTTCCTGAAAGGACTGGAATAATCAAGGAAAAGTATGATATAGAAACCCTCCATAAGATACTCATTCTATCTACATCTGCTGTTTTTGCAGCCCTCTTTATTATACTTGCTGTCTTAGTGCAAATTGGCAAGCTACATGCTATTGGACCAATAAAACTTTATCCTAAGAACTCTATTGATTTTGCAATATATGCAATACTTGTTTCAATTGGACCTTTTGGCTTCTATGAGTACTTCCATTATAGAAAGATAGATTTAATGGAAGAAAGATTTCCAGAATTTCTGAGAGACTTGGCAGAATCAAGAAAAGCAGGAATGACAATGGCTAAAGCTGTCGAAATGGCTGCAAAGGGAGATTATGGCTATCTCACTCCAGAAATAAAAAAGATGGCAGTTCAAATCTCTTGGGGTCTTCCATTTAGCGAAGCATTGAAAAGATTCGGAGAAAGAATAAAAACTCCTCTCATCCAAAGAACGACGACAATGGTAGTTAAAGCATCTGAAGCAGGAGGGAAAATTGCAGACGTAATTGAAGCGGCGGCAAAAAATGCAAGGGAAATAAAAATATTGCAGGCTGAAAGAAAAACTGAAATGAAACTTTACCTTATGATTATTTATATTGCCTTCTTCATATTTTTAACAGTTATAATAGCTCTCTCTGGCTTATTCCTTCCAAAACTAATTGGAGCAACTCAACAGGCAGGCGCAATACCTGGAGGCTTTGGCTCCTCGAGGATCAGCGTTGAAGAATTTAAATTCATTTACATATGCACTGCATTATCGCAGGCTATTGGAAATGGAATTGTTGCAGGAGCACTTTCAGAAGGAAAGGCGTTAGCCGGTTTGAGACATGGGACAATTATGATAATAATAACTTACTTAATATTTAAGCTACTTCTTTAAATGCAAAAATTAATATGTCCTTTTTATTATGGGGGGTTGTGATTCCGCGGACTGCATATGACTGGGAAATTACAGTATTCTCTCCAGATGGAAGGCTTTTTCAAGTAGAATATGCAAGAGAAGCTGTTAAGCGAGGAACTACGACAGTTGGCATCAAGTTTAAGAATGGAGTTGCTTTAATTGTAGATAAACGCATTACATCTCGCTTAATAGAGCCAAGCTCGATAGAAAAAATATTCGAGATAGATGAACATATTGGATGTGCTACTTCTGGCTTGGTAGCAGATGCTCGTGCATTGGTAGAGCGCGCAAGGATTGAAGCTCAGATTAACCGCCTTACTTATGAAGAGCCAATACAAGTTAAAGCTCTTGCAAGAAAAATTTGCGATTTCAAGCAAACTTATACTCAATATGGAGGTGTGCGCCCTTTCGGCACTGCTTTACTCATTGGAGGAATAGATGATACTGGCGTTCATTTGTTTGCCACTGACCCAAGTGGAGCAATGATGGAATATAAGGCTACTGCAGAAGGAGAAGGAAGAGATGCAGCAATAGAATATTTTGAAGAACATTATAAAGAAGGAATGAATATGAAAGAAGCTGTTGAGCTTGGATTGAGAGCATTAA
>VBQI01000012.1 GCA_008297865.1 Thermoplasmata archaeon | reverse complement strand
TGCAATAGGAACAACTTCATGGAGTTACGAGTGGAATACTACACGAGTAGAAAATGGACAGCATACAATATATGCAAGGGCATATGATGGAAAAGATTATTCAAATGTTGTTTCGGTAAAGGTTAATGTCTCCAATAATCATAAACCATTTATAGAAATTACAGAGCCAGAAAACGGAAATATTGTTAAAGGAGATGTAACTATAAAAGGAAGGGCATGGGATATAGATGGAAATGAAACGATACAGAAAGTAGAGATAAAAATAGACGATAGGGAATGGAAAAATGCTACAGGAACGTTAAATTGGGCATATACTTTGGATACGAAAAAACTGGGTAATGGAAATCATACAATATATGCACGCTGCTATGACGGAAAAGACCACAGCAATGTTGTTTCCGTTCAAATTGAAGTTAAAAATAAAAAAAGTGGTATTCCTGGATTTGAATTGATTGCATTCTTAGCTGGAATTATTATAATATTATTTAAAGAAAGAAAAAGAAAGAAGAAGTGGATATAAAATCAGGGAGAATCTACAAATCTTAAAAAATACAAATTTCACAAGTAATTTTACCTGGTGATTATAAAATTATTTAATGCGAATTGGGAGGGGATTTGCTACCTGAATTTGCCAGTTAGTCGCCTAGAAAAGGAGATATTGGCAAAGCCAATACCTCCTTATGAATAACATACCCCTTAGGCGACATAGTAATAATAGATAAAGTAGAAAAAGAATTCGGTCTATTTTCAAAAATTTTTGATGGCATAGGAGGAAACATGAAAAATTTTATTCCATTGGTGAAAGTTCATGTGAATAACAGGCTAACCCATTCTGTTGCTACCCATCAAATACCGGAAACTTACCCCATAGAAGCAATGAAAAAGCTTGGAGTAAAAGAAAAGACTTCAGAAAGAATGGCTGTGAGAGTTTTGGAAAGAATTGGAAATTTTTTCCTGTATTGCTTGAAAGGTTTCAACAATTCTTAAAGGAAAGTGGATTGGCACACAATAAGCAAATAATAGATTTTTCCTCAATATATTTAGAAGGAGAAAAGGCAGAATTTGCCTCTTATGACTATTCAAGAGATAAAAGACCGGACAAAATGTAAATAAATTTTGGAATCACAATAGGAATAAATGGGATTCCTACAGCCATAACAATACAGAGAGGAAATCTTCAGGATAAAAAGCATATGAAGCAAATGCTAAAAGTTATATCAAAAGTTCTCCCAGAAAATTCTATACTCATATTTGATGCTGGAGCAAATAAAGGAAAAACAAGCTGATATAAGAGAAATGAAGCATCATTATCTTACATTAAAGCCAAAGAAAGTAAGAAATTTGAAGGAAGGAATAGAATTGCATCCCATAAGGCATTGGAGTAAATGGTGTATCATAGGTATATTTTTCATAAAAAATCAAAATATTTATAAAAAGGAAGTGAATTCTTATCTTGTCCTAAGATGGAGCAAATAAAAAGGAAAAGGTTAAAAAAGGGTAAGCATTTTAGTTGGCAAAATTAAAAAGGGGGAATAAGATGTATGGGAAAAATGTAATGAAAAAAGTTGGGAGTTTGGTCGTTGTAGCTGCAATAATAGCAAGCGCATTTGCTATATTTCCAGGAAAAGCAGCAAATGGAGGAATTCATGATGTAGGAGTATCAACAGCATATACAGGAAGTTATGGAACAGGAATAAGGATCATTGACAATTCTACAGGTCAAGATGTTGAGTTAGATGAAAATTTAACCATTGGAAGTACGTATACAATAAAATATAAGATTGAAAATTATGGAAATCAAACAGAAGAAACAAATATCACAGTGAAAATAACGAATAATACTACCACAGTATTCCAGAAAAACTATAATAAATCTATAAATAACCATCATATAGGAGAAATATATTGGAATACAACTGGATTATCCCCTGGTATATATACAATTACTGTAAATGCGAGTATTGCAGATGACGCAAACTGGACAAATAATGAAAGATCAAGGCAAATAACACTAACAGTGGATACAACTCCTCCAGTGATTTTAAATGTTAAAGCTTTGCCAGAGGAACAAAATATAGGAGGTTTTGTAAATATAACTTGTGATGTTACTGACGATGCTGGAATTGCTGTTGTAAAGGTAAATATTGAAGGACCAGAGGGTTTTGAAACAAAAAATGAAACCATGCTAGAAGGAAGTTACTATTACAATACTACATACAATATTGCTGGAACTTATTCATACTATATATGGGCTGAAGATATAAATGGAAATACAAATAAATCTGATGAAAAAACATTTGAAATTGTTAATTTCGAAGTTAAGCCAAAATCTGGGAACTATATGGAGACTGTAACATTAGAGATATATAATGCAACAGCTGGAAGCGCTATTCAGCTATGGAAACCAGGCAATATAAAAGCAGCAGAAGATTTTGCTGATGCTAATGGGAGAGCAACATTTTCAAATGTTTTGTTGGATACTGTTGGAGATTGGATAATCAAAGATGTGCAGAAAGGATGGGAAATAATATTCGAAGTTAAGCCATCTCCATTAACAATAACAGTTTCTCCATCAGAAGTCAAATATGAGCAAGCAAAAGGTGTTTCTGGCTATCAATTCAATATTACAGTTAAAGATAAAGAAGGAAATTATGTTGAAAATGCAAAAGTCATAGCATATTGGATAGATGAGAATGGAGTAAATAGGTTAGCACAACAAGTTAATATTTCACAAAGTGGTGGTAACTATACTATAAAAGTAAAAGGATTACTCGGAGTAGGAATTTATAATATAACTGTAAGCAAAAATATTACAGGAGATGCTACTCCAGAGTTGGCAGGGTATGTACATGCAAGGGTTATACCCAATGCATTAACATTTACCGATATCTCCACAGAAGAAGCAAGAAAAGGATTCCCGAGCAAGAAGATTTTTATTGTAAAATATGCTGATACAAACAAATCTTTAGTAGGAGATGATTGGACAAAGCCAATAAATATTACTATATCATTTGGAAACGAAAAGAATAGCACTGGTGACATAACAATAGATAATATGCCAATAAATATAACAGTAGCTGGAGGAGAAGTTAAGATTGATGTGGTGGAAGATTATAAACTGTATATCGAAGCAGTATGGCCAGAAAAAGGAACGTGGACTCTAGAAGTAAAACAAAATTATGAAGGAAATAGTATGGTGAATAACGAATCATATGAATATAAGGGAGAAACAACATTTGAAGTTGTTGCTCCTCCACCAGTAAATGTATACATATCTCCAGAACAATTAGATGTAAAAGACCCAGCTAATAATACGCAAATAATAAATATAACAATATTAGGAAATGCAATGAATGTTTATGGAAGTAAGGAGAATTTAAGCGTTGGACCAAATAATGAAAATGTTACGAAACGCATAAAGATTGAGGGAGATGTATTATATTCCCCGCCAGCTGATGCATATAATTATACTAAAAATGGAATATGGCAAGTAAAAGTATTTCCAACACGTGGTAATGGAACAATTTATATCAATGTAACCTGGCCTGGAAAGGGAACAGTAAATAAAACAATAACAATTGTAAAAGGAAGAGTTGTTGAAGTAACTCCTACTGAAGTAACAGTTGATGAAAAATTCAATGCGACAGTCAATGTAGAAGATAAATATGGAAATCCAATTGCTAATGCAAATGTTTCATTGATATATGAAACAGGCTTATACCAACTTGATGGCATATTAACAAGCATTGAAGGTGATGGCTCTCCTGGAAAAGGACAGGGTGGCGTTTATGAATTTACTAATTTAACATCAACAAAAGCAAATGCAAATATAATTGTAGTTGTAAAATATTTAGGAATATATGGATATGCTAGAATATGGTCAAAGCCAGCCCATGATTTAAATGTTACATTATCTCCAGCTAATGTATTAGCAGGAGAACATACTGAATTCTCAGTAAATATAACAAATGCAACTGGACCATATGATAAGCCATTGTATTTCTATATACTAAATGAAACTAATCTAAATAAATTTCATGAAGATGCTTCATTGTTAGAAAGCTTAGCTATAAATATAACAGATGTTAATAAAGTGAGTAAAGGAAATTATACATTTAAATATCATATAGTAGAGGAGGGTAAATATTACCTATATGTAGTAACAAGAGATTTCAAGCATGATGTTGCAGCTGGTGAAGAACCAAGTTTTGAAGTGAGTAGGGCAAGCGTTACTGCAACACCAAGCTTGCTTGTAAAGAATGTTGATAAAAATGTAACAATCGACTTTACAGTAACATGGAATGGAGAAGCACTCAATGGCACGCTAAAAGTTTATGGAATGATGGGAGTAGCGAGTTACGAAGCATATGTAGATGGTGAGTTTATTACAGTTGATATAACAAATGGAGAAGGAAGCATTGATAACGTAACGGCGATTGCAGTAGGAAACTTGAGTTTCGAATTCCTGCCAGAAGCAGAAGGGAGTGAATACGCAGAAGCAGAAGGAATGCTTAGTGTATCAACACCAAGTGTGGAAGTTGTTGAACCTGCAGATAAAGTTGCTCTATTGGCTGAGGAGAACTTAATAACCGTTATGGTAAAGCATCCAGAGACGGGCAACGGCTTAGCTGGATTGAAAGTAGAGATACTAACACCAACCATAGAAAATCCGGTAGAAGTTGGTACAACTGGCTCAGATGGAAAACTCACATTTGGCATTGTACCACTGCAAACAGGTAAAATAAGAATAATTGTAGAAGGAGAAGAAGTGAAAGAGACAATAGATACTAAGATTGGACTCAAAATAATTGTTTCATCAAAGCTCGAGAAAGGAAAGACATCAACCATACTAATAACGACGCGTGGTGGCAAACCCGTGGAGGGAGCAACTGTAAAGATAGATGGAGAAACATACATCACAGATGCAAATGGAGAAATCGAGTATAAGCCAACAGAAGTAAAGAATATTACAATAACAGCTGAGAAAGAAGGCTACTATCCAGCAGAAAAGATAGTAAAGGTAGTGAAATCAGCAGAGGCACCGGGCTTCGAGCTAATTGGAATAGCAATAGCGATAGTCATTGCCCTTCTTATCGTTAGAAGGAGAAAATAAATAACAACCCTCTTTCCTTTTTCTTTCCACAATGTTTTAATACCTCCTTTCTATTTTTTGGAAAATGATATTTGATGATGAAAAAAGAAGAAGAAAAGAAGCTGAAGAATTTGAGAAAATTGTAAAAGAAATGGAGAAAATTATAGAGGAAGCTTTTCGGAGTGCTTTTAATATGCAACCATTTGTCAAGGGTTTCTCTTTAAGAATTGATGAAAGTGGAAAAGCAGAACTAAAGGAATTTGGAAAAAGCGAGGAAACAATGGAAGATATAATTGAAGATGAAAATAAAGTTTATGTAACTGTAGAATTGCCCGATGCCCAGGAAAAGGATATAAAGGTCAGAATTGTTAAAGATTTTCTCGAAATAAGAACAAAAAATGAATTGAAAGAAATAAAGCTTCCTTGCAACGTAAAGAAGAAAGTAAGAAAAACTTTTAAAAATGGAATACTTGATATAGAGCTTGAAAAAGCTTAATGCAAATATTCTTTTATTCTTTCCCTTGCATTGTCTCTTTTCTCCTTTAACTCATTTAAAAATTCTTCTAGAAGCTGGAAAGCATATTTTTTACATTGCCCACATAGCAAACTTCCTTCCTTACATCTTCTATAAATATCTTCCAATTCTTTGTCTTCTCTAATGAGTCCATAGGTAAAAAGTTCATATATCATGCATTCTTCTGGCTTTCCTCCATGCTTTTTCTGCTCCTCTGCCGAAATAGCCCCTCCTGTTTTTGCGGCCCAAATTTTCTTCCTTGCATCTGATGGCTCATCAGTAAGGAATAGTGCATATTGTGGTTTACTGCTTGACATTTTATTTCCATCTAATCCAGAAATGAAACGATGATATGTAGAAGATGGTAGCAAAAATATGTGTTCACTAAATTTTCTTTCAGCTTCTGCAAGCTCATAATCTAAAGAGATGATGTCTTTTATCCTCGCATAAACGGCTTTGTAGCTATCTATTCTCTCCAGAACTTCTCCATGCTCGCCAGCAATATCCTCTGCAATGTTAAGCAGTTCCTTTACATTTTCATCTGTTTTTACAAATATTCCCACCTTCTCATTTTTAGGAATAATACTATATAGGCGATGTGCATCAGCCAAATCTCTACAGAATCTTATATGTGGGTCTTGATCAACACCTACAGGCACAAGAGTGGGACGAAGTCCTCCGTACTTTTCCATCTGGACATGTAAAATGTCTCCAGTTTGAATAAAAGGAGCAAATACATGTGTCATATTTGTTGAACCTTGGAAACCATAAATTGCATTTACTTGAGATAGATTTGCTTTTTTCGCAAGTAAATAAGCGAGATCTTTCACATCCTCATTTCTTGATTGAAAGTATATTCTACATGGCTTTAATCCGAGGGCTATATAATTTACAATATATTCTTCGATAGCAAGCCTTTCCGCTTCTTTTAAAGAAAACCCTCTTGTTGCATATGCTTCTATGTCTGCAACAGCAATGTTAATATCTGCGCCGATACTCTGGTAATATATAACCTGATCTATTACAATTTTATGCCCAAAATGCATTTTTCCAGAAGGCATTAACCCTGTTAATATTGCCCACTTGCCATTGCTGTTTATTGCCCTCTTTATTTTATCAAAATCTCTATGTCCAAAGACAATGTTTCGCCTGAAAAAGAAGGGTGCATTAGGCAAATCATTCCATAAGTTTGGAGTGAATCTTTCTATTCCAAAGTTTTCAAACAGCTTTTCATATTCATATTTCTCCGAGCTCCATGGATCAATAATCATTATCCTTGCATATAGTAAGCATTAATTAATTTATTTATTTTCAATCAGATTTTGAAAACTTGTATGAACAAGATAAAAAAAGTTAAATTCATTTTTTCATTTCCCTTCTATGGAAATCAGGGAGAATTTGCTGTATACAGAGACACATGAATGGATTTTAAAAAAAGATAGGGTTGTTAGAATAGGGATAAGCGATTATGCTCAAGATAGCTTAACGGATATTGTTTATGTAGAATTACCTCAGATAGGACAGAGATTCAAAAAAGGAGAAGTCATTGTGACTCTTGAATCTGTTAAATCTGTTGCAGAAGTTTATGCCCCCGTAAGTGGCGAAATTATTGCAGTGAATGAAAAATTGAATGATGAGCCAGGACTAGTGAACAAAATGCCATACGATGACGGCTGGCTTGTTGAGATGAAACTCGATGATGAAAGCGAGCTTAACTTGCTTATGGACGCAAAACAATATGAAGAAATGTTGAATAAGAGTAAAGATTTATAAAAGAATTTAAGATTAGGAGGGGGAAAATGAGTAGAGAAGATTTCCAACCTTTGATACCGCCTGAAAAGATTATTCCCGAACTAACATTGAGGGCTATTCTTGTAGGAGTGATTCTTGCAATTATTATGGGCTCTGCCAATGCTTATCTTGGATTATATGCAGGAATGACGGTTTCCGCTGCCATACCTGGCGCCATTATGGCTTTGGCATTGCTAAAACCTTTTAAACCGACAGTGCTGGAAGTAACACTTGGGATGATGGGGGCTGCAGCAGGCGAAGCTCTTGCTGCTGGCGTTATTTTCACCATCCCAGCTCTCGTTGTCATAGGAGCATGGCATCAGATTCATTATGTTGAAACAACAATCATTGCCCTAATTGGCGGTATTCTCGGCGTATTGTGGATGGTCTTGCTGAGGAGAGCTTTAATTGTAAAAACAGACTTACCATTTCCAGAAGGGGTTGCTGTTGCAGCAGTTATAAATACTGCTGTTGGAACAGAGGAAGAGGAAGAGGAAGAGGAAGCGGGAGGAAGCAGTGTATGGATGCTTATTGGCGCTTCTCTTGCTGGCATAGTTAAGTTCTGTCAAGTTTCCTTAAATGTATTTAAAGGCAAAGTTGAGGAAGTTTTTTCAATTGGAAAATATGGAGTTATGGGAAAGTCGACAGAGGGCTTTTTTTATGGAGGAACTGCAGCATCTCCTGCTTTGCTTGGTGTAGGCTATATTATAGGGCCACGTATTTCAGCGTTTGTTTTTGCAGGTGGTCTGCTTGGCTGGGTTATTATAACACCTTTAATTATGGTTTCAATTGGTCTCCCATCTGATTTATCACCATTACAAGGATTTATGGAGATATGGAGTAGCTATGTCCGCTACCTTGGTGTGGGAGCAATGGTAGTTGGCGGACTCTATACCATATGGAAATTAAGAGAAAATCTTTTGCATGGAGTAAAAGAAGCAGTAATTGGTCTAAGAGGTGGTCCAGTAGAGGCAAAGAAGAGGACAGAAAGAGATTTAGATATCAAAAAAGTTTTTCTGGCTATCGGCTTTCTGATAATTCCAATCTTTTTGATTTATTCATGGCTTAGCCATATGTATGCAGTCAGCTTATTCATGGCGGTATTCCTTGTACTCCTTGCATTTGTTGCCTCTGCCATTGCTGGCTATATGGCTGGCTTGCTCGGCTCTTCCAATAATCCAATATCTGGCGTAACAGTTGCTGTCCTGCTTTTTGTAAGTATAATGATGCTTGCCTTTGGAGCAACTGGATTTGGAGGAATGACAATCGTTATAGGAATGGCAGCGGTTGTATGCTGTGCAGCAGCAATTAGCGGAGATGTGCTTCAATCAATGGCGGCAGGTCAAATGCTTGGTGCAACACCATGGAAACAGCAAGTAGCAGAAATGATTGGTGTAACTGCAGCAGCTCCAGTTCTTGCAATCGTTATCCAAGCCTTAGATAAGGCATATAAAATTGGGAGTACCGATTTGCCCGCTCCGCAGGCATATCTGATGGGGGGGATAGTCAAGGGTGTTATCGGAGGAGAAATGGTATGGCCATTTGTAATTGCTGGAGCGTTCTTGGCTATAGTCCTCATACTTATGGATATTCCTGTCTTGCCGGTAGCCATTGGCATTTATCTTCCATTTACATTAGTTGTTCCTATACTTGTTGGAGGAATTGTAAGAGCTATTGTTGACAAAAAATTGAAAAAGAATTCGCCAGAAGAAGAGGAAGAGGAATTAAGTGATTGGGAAATGGCAATTAAGAAAACAGGAATAAAGCCTAAGGAAAAAGCTCATAGAGCTGGACTGCTCTTCTCTGCCGGACTCATTGCTGGAGAAGCTTTAATGGGTGTCATAGGAGCTTTCTTGATAATTGGACACATAGACTTAGGAATACTTGAAGAAGCGCCTGCATGGCCTGGCTTACTCATATGGGGATATATTGCATTTTTACTAGGGTATATTGTTCTGAGAGAATACAGAAAGGCAAAAGAAGAATGAAAATTGATTGGGAAAGCAAGCCAGCAAGACAAGTAGACTGGTTTGAAGAAAAAGGGCTTGTTAAGCTGAAAATTTTGAAATTTAAAAGTAGAATTGGAAAGTGGATGTGCAAAATTTTGAAAAGGCCAAACTATTTTCTAGTTAACTTGGATGAAATTGGCTCATTTATATGGAAAAGATGTAATGGAAAAAACACTGTTGAGGATATATTGAAAGAGCTGGAAGGAAAATATGGTAAAGAGATGATGAAAGAAAGATTACTTGTTTTTCTTCAAATGCTCAAAAGAAATGGATATATTGAATATAAGTAAAGAGAATAAATCTTATAAACTGTAAACTCATTCAATACAATGGGAATGGGGTAAACACCTCCTCTTTTATTTTTACCTCCTCTGCCCCCATTCCCTTACTTTTTAAGCCTTACTTCTAATTCCATAAAATCATGGGCAACCCACGTATTTGGAAATATCTCACGTGCTTCTTCTTCAAGTAGTTTTGCATCTTTATAACGAGGGCTTATATGGGTTAGAATTAATTTTTCAACTTCTGCACGCTTTGCAATTTCCGCTGCTTGACGTGCTGTTGAATGACCGTATTCTATTGCTCTTTCCTCTAATGAGGAATCAAATGTTGCATCATGAATGAGTACATCGCTTCCTTTTGCAAATTTCACCAATTTTTCGCATGGCATTGTATCTCCAGATATGGTGACCTTTCTTCCAGGTCGAGGAGGACCTAGCACCATTTCAGGAGTGATAATTTTTCCATTCATATTTACGCTCTCTCCATTCTGCAATTTTCTGAAAAGTGGACCTTCAGGGATACCAAGCTCTAACGCCTTTTTTTTGTTAAACCTTCCAGGACGAATATCTTCTTCTAAACAATATGCTAAGGTAGGCACATTATGACAGACATCAATACACTTTATTTTATATCCCTCAAACTTAATTTCATCTCCTGGTTTCATCTCATATGCAAAAATATCATAACTTGGCTTGAAATACCCAAGATGTATAACATCACTTACAATTTTTCCAATTCCTTTCGGTCCATAAACATAAAGTGGTTCCTCCCTATCATTAAGCTGAAAAGTTTGGATTAATCCTGGCAAGCCTAAGAAATGGTCGCCATGGTAATGTGTAATGAAAATTTTTTTTATTTGCATATAGCTTATTTTTGATTTTTGTAATTGTCTTTGTGTCCCTTCCCCACAATCAAAAAGAATAATTTCTCCTCCTCTTTTAATTGCTACCGCAGATACATTTCTTTGCACCGTCGGCCAAGAGCCACCAGTTCCAAGGAAATAAATATAAAGTTGCATTATCCAAACTCTTCTAAAGCTTTTCTAACTTCCGCTATATATGTTAGCGCTGGTCCTCCCCCCATCAAAATTGCTACTGTTGCTGCCTCAAGAATCTCTTCTTTGCTTGCCCCCGCCTTCATAGCTTTCTCAACATGTATGCCTATGCAATATTTACAACGAGCTGTAATTGCCATTCCAAGTGCAATAAGTTCCTTTGTTTTTGTATCCAGATAACCCCCTTTTAATACAGAAGCCATGAATTTTTTAAAATCTCTCATTGCTTCTGGACTATTTTTGCTGAGCATTTTCATTGCTTCCTGAAAATCTTCAATAGCTTCCTTCATTTCTGCCATATGCTTGGATAAAATAAAAGAATAAAAATGTTTGGGGCAATGGAACATTACAATCTTCTTTCATTTCTTATCTCTATTCCATCATTTCTTATGATTACTTCAATTATATCATAATATTTACCATACTTTATTTTCTTTTTTTCGCTTATGGTATCGTTAATTTCAATATAGTAAGTTCCTGCAAAAGTAGTGATATTATTTAACGTGATATTACTGCTTCCATTCAATGAAAAATTATGAGAGAAAATTTCTACATCATCTACGGTTAAAATACGCAGGCTAACATTTATACTTTCATTCCTTTCATTTTTGATTATCACTTTCAATGGTTCATAGCTCATCCACCACATAATAAATAATGCTATAACAATAACAGATGCAACAAGCACAATGGTTTTCTGCCATATTTTCATACTTTTAATAGAGTATTAATAAATAAATTCTGTCATAATCCCCCACAAAACACCTACATCATTATTCCTGCTTTTTCTCCATGCTTCGTGTTGCAATAATATTTATTCCAGTACTTGTTTTATAAATTACATCTCCTCGTTTTACTGGCAATCTTGCTTTCACTTTTGCAAGTTCTCTCATGCAATCTTTGATCAATTCTTTTGGTATCTCTCCATCGCTTTTTACAGGAAGCATTCTCTGCTCTCCTTCAATAAAAACCGTCGTTGTCAGTATTCTTTTTGCATTTTTCATTTCCTGTATAACGTATTCCTCCCCCCTCTTGCACTCATTTCCCATAATTTCTTCATTTTCTACAATTATTTTGCATCCAACGGGGCAATGGATACATATAAATTCAGCTTTTGACATCTATCCTCACCTCATTAGAGGTAAGTATATCTGCATTCACTTTTACTTTCACCATTTCAGCTGGTCTGACAATTCTATATTTCTTCTCAAAAGTTTTTTTCCCAGAAACAATTAGCTTTACATTTTCCATTTCTTTCTCCACCCTTAAATAGGACGTTACATCTTCCATGCCCCTCAAAATCTGGGGGACAACATATCTCACATTCTCTCCCGCAATCACCTTCCCCTTCCTTATTCTCTCAAACTCTCCTATTGCGTATTTTCCTGCATTTTCTCCAGCTATCTCTCCAGCTATAGTTACGTCATCAACTAAATCATGAACATGCACTACATTACCACATGCAAATACGCCTTCAACGCTGGTCTCCATTCTTTCATCAACTATTGGACCTTGGGTACGGCTATCGATAGCAACTCCAATTTGCCTAGATAATTCATTTTCTGGAATAAGCCCAACTGCCAAAATTAGGCAGTCACAAGGAATAAAGCGTTCCGTCCCTTTTATTGGCTTCATTGCCTCATTTACTTTTGCAACTACAACTCCTTCAAGCCTTTTTTTGCCTTTAATGTCAACAACTGTATGGCATAAATGCAGAGGAATGTTATAATCATGAAGACATTGAACAACATTTCTTATAAGTCCTCCGGGCTTCGGCATTATTTCATATACTCCCTCTACTTCAGCTCCTTCCAAAGTTAGACGGCGTGCCATCATTAAGCCCACATCTCCAGAGCCTAGGATAACCACTTTCCTTCCGGGCATCACTCCTTCAACATTAATTAAGCGTTGTGCAGTTCCTGCAGTATATATGCCAGCTGGCCGTGTGCCTGGAATTAAAATTTGACATCTACTCCTCTCTCTGCACCCCATGGCAAGCACTATTGCCTTCGTTTCTATTTCAAGAATGCCATCTGAGCCAGAGGCAACAATTTTCTTTCCTTCCACTTGCAAGACAGTTGTGCCAACTCGTATATCAATGCCTGCGTCTCTTGCTCTCTCTATAAAATGCTCTGCATATTCTGGACCTGTAAGCATTTTTCCGAAAATAAAATTTCCAAAGCCGTCGTGAATGCATTGCTGAAGTATGCCTCCAAGCTCATCGCGCTCCAATAGCATTACATCTGTATATTCACTTGCCTTAAGCGAGGCAGCAAGTCCTGCTGGCCCGCCACCAATGACAACGATGCCAGCCTTCATTTTTCCTCCAGCAAACATTTTGCTTTTCCTATAAAAAGGCGAGAGCCTTCTCCATCCTTCAAAACTTTTTCTAATGGAATTCCTGCTTCCCTCGAAAGAATTTTTGCAACTTTTGGCAGGCAGAAGCTTCCATGGCACCTTCCCATTCCTGCTCTTGTCCTGCGCTTTATGGCGTCTATATTCAAAGCCGGTATTTTGCCATGAATGGCGTCAATTATTTCTCCTTCTGTAACATGCTCGCATCTGCATACAATTTTTCCATATGCAGGATTTTTTTCAATCATCTTTTTCTTTTCCTCAATGCTTAACTCTCGAAATACAACGGGCTTTTTTCTGTAAGGATTAAAATTTGTTTTTTTCTCGAGAGGTATTTCCTTCTCCAAAATATTTACCACCATTTTTGCTATTGCAGGAGCTGCCGTTAGCCCTGGCGACTGTATGCCTGCAACATGAATAAAACCTTTTACCTTTTCAGAGGCTTCTATGAAAAAATCTTCTGTGAATGTTGCTGCCCTCACTCCAGAGAAGTATGCAATAACTGCTCTTGGAAAATGTGGGAGAAGGGGGGAAAACATGCTGAAAATTTCCTCAATTTCGTCAGCAGTAACAGATGTATCCTCTTTATCCTCTACTTCAGAAATGGTTGGTCCCCATTGAATGTTGCCATCGACGGTAAGCATTACGCCTCCTCCTTTATAATGTTCTGTCCTTGGAAGGCGGAGCAAACTCATTGAATGATTTATGTAATTTCCATATTCCTTGTCAAAAATGAGCGTCGCTCCCTTTTTAGGATGGATGGTGTATTCCCTTGCTCCAGCCATCTCTGCAATTTCATCTGCATACAATCCAGCTGCATTTATTACATATTTTGCCTCTATAATTCCTTTTGTGGTAACCACCCCTTTTATCCTACTATCTTTTACCATAACATCAACAACCTCGGTATTAAGCATTATCTTAGCGCCGTTTTCAATTGCATTCTCTGCAAGGGCTATGGTTAGTAAATATGGAGAAGTTATGCCATATGTCGGTGAGTATACCGCAACCAATGCATCCTTTGTAACATTTGGCTCTTCTTTCAACAGTTCTTTTCTCTTCACCACTTTCATTGGTATGCCAAGCTTCTTACCTCGTCGTAAAATAATGAAGGGAATAATTCTCTTGGCAATGAAATTTGCGAGAAAAGAAGGAATCTTAAATTTCAATGAATCTTTTGTTAATACAATCCACATCCCACATTTCTCATATGGCACATTCAACTCTTCGCACAGTCTTTCATACATTTTATGTCCTTCTACACAAAGCCTTTGTTTCAATGTTCCCATTTTTTCTCCAATACCAGTGTGAACCATTGCATTATTTGCTTTTGTAACACCACATGCAACATCTTCAGCTTTTTCAATGATTATAACGTTTATTTCATATTTTGAAAGTTCTCTCGCAATTGCACAGCCAACAACGCCTGCACCAATTATAACGACATCTGCTTCCCCTACCTTCTCTTTCCCGCCTTGCTTTCTTATCATTTTTTTCTTTCCAGGATAATCAATGTTGTTAACCACTCCCTTCACATCTTTTATTTTTCCCGCCAAAATGCCTAGCTTCAAATAATCTTCCCACGAATTTGTTCTTCCTTCCAAATAAACAACTCTATTCTCTACTCTCACCATTATATCCTTGCTAATTTTTTTTGCAATTTTTTCAATCCTTTTCCTTATTTTCTTATCATTCATTTTTAGGTTTTAAATGAAACAAGGTAATGAAACTTATCTATTCTGTAACCATTTTGAGTTAAAATTGCCAAACAGTATAAAAAGATAAGCAGCAATTCTAAAATTCTATTCTTTCCTTCAACCAGTCTGCCAACTTTTGTCTTTGTAATCTTATTTGCTCTGTTGTATCTCTGAAGCGAATTGTAATTGTATCATCTTCTTTTGTTTGATAATCTACTGTAATGCAGAAAGGGGTGCCAATTTCATCCATTCTTGCATATCTTCTTCCTATGCTACCGCTATCATCATAAACTACCATTATGCCTTTCTTTCTTAATCCCTTTTCAATTTCTCTTGCAATTTCAGGCAATCCATCTTTGTTTACTAAAGGGAAAACTCCTGCTTTTATAGGTGCAATGCAGGCTGGCAAGCTTAAAATTACATATTTCTCCCCCTCTTTTTTAGTCTCCTTATAGTTATGTTCAAGGATAAAATAGAATATCCTATCTATTCCATAAGATGGTTCTATTACATGAGGAATATATCTTCTTCCAGTTACCTTTTCTTCTATTTCCTCAATTTCATATAATTCTTTCCCTATTTCATACACTTTTCCGTCTATTTCAACAGTAATTTTCTCCTCATTCACTATTTCCATATTCTCAAGCTTTTCTTTAACAATTTTTGCCTTATCCTTAAAAATTGGTCCAATTTTATCCATCTTTAATCTTATAACTTTCCTCTTCTCTATCCTTGGCTCTTCATATTTCTCGAAGACTCTCATTTCCGCTCCGCTTGCCTTCATATGAGCCTGGAGGTCATATGCAGACCTATCTGCAATGCCAACGCATTCAATCCATCCAAATCTTTCTGAATAAAGCTCAGCATCCCAACATTCATTTGCATAATGGGCAAGCTCATCTTCTTTGTGTTTTCTAAATCGAAGCTTATTTTCATCTATCCCCACGGTAAGCAAAAAATTCTTTGTTAATGCCATATAGTATGCAAGAGCTTCATTTCCTATTATTCCTGTTTCAACTGCCTCTCCAAGTTTCATCTTCATTTCTTCTTCGTTTAAAAGGAGTCTCATTTCTTCTTCCTTTATTTCCATAAAGCGATGGTGTTTCTTCTTTTCCTCGCTAAAAAAAATTTCAGCTTCAGCCATTGAAAATTCCCTCAACCTTATTATCCCTTGACGTGGGGAAACTTCGTTCCTAAATCCTTTGCCAATTTGCACAACACCAAAAGGAATTTTTCTCCTAAAAAATTCATACAACATAGGAAAGTTTACAAAGATGCCCTGTGCCGTTTCTGGGCGGAGAAAGGCGTGCTTATTTTTCTTCGCTCCAATAAATGTTTCGAACATTAAATTAAGCTTTCCTTTTTTCACTCTACCCCCACAAATTGGGCATTTTTCATCTTTGAGTTCTTCCACCTTAAAGCTTGCATTACATTTAATGCATGTTCCAATCTCATCAATAAATTCATCAACATGTCCAGATGCCTTCAGCACTTCATAAGGAGTTATAACAGGAGTAGATATTTCATAAAAGCCTTCTTGAGAAATGTAAAATTTCCTCCATACATTTTCAATATTGTTTTTCAGCAGACTTCCTAATGGGCCGTAATCATAAAAACCAGCTTCGCCTCCATAAATTTCATATGAAGGATAAAGAAAACCACGCCTTTTTGCTACCGCCATTAACTTATCATATATGTCGTTCATAGTACAGCTTTCATTAAATCAACATCGTATATCATTCCAACAATATCATCATTCTCATCTATAACTGGCAGTTGATCAACATCGTTTTCAAGCATTTTATCGGCAGCATCTGATATTTTTGCTTTTATATAGGTAGTGATAACATCTCTTACCATGACTTCTTTAACTGGAACTAGTGGAAGCTGTATTTTTGAAGTTTCATAATATAAACGCATAACGTCTCTTATCCCCTCCCATGTCCAAACATCTTCATCTTCCCCAAGTCCTATATCAGACTTTGAAATACTTTCATGTAAATGAGAAAAAGTAAACAGGTCGCCATCTGCAACAATTCCTGCAAGATTCCCATTTTCGTCGAGCACAGGTAATGCAGAAGCATCGGTAATGCGAAATATTTTCATAACAGCAGGCAAAGGAGTTTCTTGGTAGAGAGGAACAAAAATTGGTGAAAGATAATTTTCAACAACATCATCTACCATTTCAGCTATTACACGTAAAACATCAGTTGGAGAAACAACTCCAACAAGTTCACCCTTTCTCACAACAGGAATTCCGTGAATTCTTTTTTCATAAAAAATCTTCGCCGCTCTTTTTATGCTTGCATCTGGGGATATTGTAATTGGATTATCATTCATTATCAAAGCAAGCTGTTCCTCTTCTGGGTTTCTAAAAATATCGTTTCTTGTTACTACACCAGCAAGCTTTTTTGTACCTGCTTTTACAACAGGAACTCCAGAAACTTCATATTTTCCAAATATACGTAAAACATCTTCTCTTCTACCTGGCACTTCAGCCACTATCGGATTTTTATCCATAATATCTCTGATTTTTAATGCCTTCATCGCCTTTATGAATGCAACATCTTTTTTAAAATTTCCTCAAAGAAATTTGTAGGGTTTTTCTCTATCATATCTATTGCTTTCTCTTCTGGCACATTAAAATTTTTTATCAAAAAATTCATTTCTTCAATGATGTCGGGCTTAACAATCATTGCGTTATCTGTTCCGAGCATCACCTTAACTTTATACTCCAAAAGATATTCCACAGGTGGTTTTAAATTGAAAAAAGAATTTGCTCTGGGACATATTACAACGCCTATACCTTTATCTGCTATTCTTTTTATGTCATCTTCATTTGCCCTGCAGAGATGCACAATAAATTTTGGTTTTAACTCGATGATTTTCTCAATATCCTCTCTCCTTATTTCACTTGCATGGAGAGCAAATATTTTTCTTTTTTCATGAGTATGTTCTGCAAGCATCTTAACATCTTCCTCATTCCAATCATATATGCTACTAATCCCAATTCCATCTGCAGTTGAAAGTAGTTCATCTACTTCACGCTCATCATACTCAAGTTCTTTTGGCCGAGCTAAAATTATTGGAAAAATCTTTCTTCCTTTCACTGCCTCTATTAGCATTTTCACACCATCCACGCCTCCTTCCCTAAAATCAATAAAAACACTTGTGCCACACTTTTCCATTATATCTATTGCTTTCTTCATCCCATCAATTATGATTTGCTCACTTGCTTTTGAAAGCATGCGGTGCTTCAATCCGTGAGGGGGAGTAAAAAGCTCTTCCACGCTCCATTTTCCTTTCGGCAAAGAAACGAAGGCATCGCCTATATGAGTGTGGCAATTAAAAATCATTGTGGGAGATAGATTTCAAAAATTGTTCCCTTTTTCTTTCCATCCCTAACTTTTATTTTCCCTCCCATGCTCTCTACCAATTTCCTTGCCAGGTATAGCCCTAGACCGCTGCCTTTGCTATTCTTCCCTTTTGTTCCCATATCGAATATTTTCTTCTTCATTTCATCGCTAATTCCAATGCCATTATCCATGATAAATATTTTCACTCCCTTCCCCTCATCCTTTATATCGATCTTTACTTTATCAGCCTTTGAATGTATTATTGCGTTCCATATAATGTTTGAAAGGACTTCTCGCAGAAATTCATTTGCCATAATTTTCTCCCCATAATCTTTATATTCTATTTTAATGCCTCTCTCCTCTGCGTCTTTCCCGTATTCATCGATTATTCTGTGCACCATTGCATCTACATCAACCTTTTTTCTTCCAATATCTTTCTTCAGCATTTGTAGCTTCCTCACATTCTCAATTATTTTACTTGCAGTCATTGCAGATTTCATTGCAAGCTCAGCAAATTCAGCTTGCTCTCCTTCTAATTTTTCTTCCAAAAGCATTTCTAGATAGCCAATAATTAGCTGGAGTTTATTTGCGACATCATGACGGAGCAACGCATGATAAAATTCTGCCTCTTGCTGAGCTTTTTTCAATTCTGTTATATCATGAATAATTCCATCTATAAATTCCTCATCTCCTTCTTTTACAAGCACTGCATATTCATTTCCAATGACTATCTTTCCATCTTTCCTAACATACTCTATTTCATAATGTTTCAAAAAACCATCTTTTTTGAGTTTGTCCAAGAAATGTTCCCTCTCTTCAGGATTTTTATATAATTGCTTTAAGTCCATATTCTTCAATTCTTCTTCGCTATATCCAAAAAATTCCTCCAAAGCTCGATTCGCCTCCACTATCTTTCCATTCCTATCAAGCCTATATATTCCTTCAACTGCATTTTCAAATATACTTTTATATTTTGCTTCGGATTTTCTCAAATCCTCTTCCATCTTCTTTTTTTCTGTAATATCTCTAAGCACTCCTTCATATCCTACTACATTTCCATTTTTATCTTTTCTAACGTGCGATGTCTCTAAAACAATGAGCTTCTTCCCATCTTTTCTCTTTATCTCCACTTCATAATCTTTAATGTAACCATTTTTCTCTATCATTTCTAATATTTCTTTTCTTTTTCCAGGCTTATAATAAAAATCTTTTTCAATATCTATTTTCAAAAGCTCTTCTTTATTATCATAACCAAGTAACTCAATCATTGCCTTATTTGCGTCAATAAATCTTCCATCGACCGTGCTTATATAAAGAGCATCCTTCATTTCCTCAAACAGCTTCCTGTATTTCTCCTCACTTTTTCTAAGTGCCTCCTCTGCCATTTTTTGCTCTGTTATATCCCTTACAGCCCCCATGAATGCTTTCTTACCTTTATATGTAATAGCGGTAACAGCAAATTCACAATATCTTGTGCTCCCTTCTTTCGTTATAACTCTTGCTTCATATCTTGGGGGGGCTTCTTCGCCTTTCGCTCTTTTCCTTGCTATTTTTCTAACCCTTTCCCTATCATCCGGATGAATTAAATTCCATACATCCATATTATATAGCTCTTCCTTGCTATAACCAGTTATTTCTGCCACCCTATTATTAACAAACAAAAATTTATTGCCATGATATATGTAAATTGCATCATGACTTTGCTCAACTAAAATACGATATTTTTCCTCACTCTCCTTTAATGCTTCTTCCATCCTTTTCCTTTCTGTAATATCCCTAACTACTCCAAGAGCATGCGGTTTCCCTTCGTACATAACCTTCGCCATTGATAAATCTAAGAATATTTCTTTCCCATCCATTCTCCTTGCTCTGACCTCATACCTCTTTTTGGAAAAATCTCCTTTCAAAGCCTTTCTTACATCATCCTTTATCTTCTCGGCGTCTTCAGGATGAAGGAAGTCAAACAGGTTTTTCTTTTTTAATTCATCAAATGAACCGACTCCAAGAATCTCCAATAAAGAAGAATTAGCATATACAACTTTATATCCAACAGCTAAAAAAATTCCATCTGTCGACTGCTCTGCAAGCACCCGATATTTTTCTTCTGAATTCTCCAGTTTTTTCTTAAACTCTACATTCTTGAAGGCAGCGGAAAGCATGTTTGCAAAAATTTCAAGCAATTTCTTATCTTCTTCATTAAAACCATCTATCTCTGCCTTTTCTACATCTATCACTCCAATTAATTCATTACCATAAAGAATTGGAACAGCTATTTCACTTTTTATTCCCTTAGCTGCCTCTATATAACGGGGGTCTTTTGAAACATCTGGAACATATATTGTTTTTTTCTTCCTCGCACATGCAACTGTTATGCCTTTTTTTCCATCAAGCTTTAGAGGTGCCGATGGCTCATAAATGCCAACGGTTTCAACTATTTTAAGTTCGTTTTCATGTTTTAATAGCAGGGCAAAAGTGTCAAACTTAAGGACTTTTTGTAAAGCCGAGGAAAAAATACGACAGATTTCTTCACGTGAATTTGCAAGAACTAACTGTGAGGAAAGTTGATATAAGCCAATCAATCTTTCTTCCATTCGGATGAATAAATGAGCTGTCTATATAACATTTTTCATATTTATGGGAAAATGTTGATTATGGAAAAGGAATGCTTTTACCGTGTAATTCCAAATACAATTTCAGTATCTCCGAAAGTAAAAATTTTAGAAAAAATTAAGCCCTGGGGATAATCCTATCCAAGGAGGAGGATAGGATGTCAAGTCCCAGGGCCAATAATAAATTTTTCAGGAGGTTAAATAGATTCT
>VBQI01000072.1 GCA_008297865.1 Thermoplasmata archaeon | reverse complement strand
AGACAGTTGAAAATATTTATTCAAGCTATGATGGAAGAGATGGTGCAGAGAAAGTCAAGTATGCAATTAAAGACGCTTTAGAGAACTATGGAATAAAATATGTTTTACTATTCGGTGGAAAGAAATCATATCTCACAGGAAATTGGGGAATGGATGGCCCAACAAAAAGCAATGATGCTTTATGGTATGTTCCAGTAAGATATGTTGCATTAAATGACAACGCGGAGGGTGGATATTTAAGCGACCTATATTTTGCAGATATTTATGATGCCAACGGTAATTTTTCGAGTTGGGACACAAATGGAAATGGAATATATGGCGAGTGGAGTTTCAAAGGAAAAGATAAAGATATAGATTTCGCTCCAGATTTGGCTGTCGGAAGGCTTGCGTGCAGAAGTTTAAAAGAAGTAGAGAATGTCATAAACAAAATCATTTACTATGAGAATAATGCATATGGGCAGTCATGGTTTAGCAAAATGTTGCTTGTAGGCGGAGATACATTTGATGATAGAGATGTGCATTGTGAAGGAGAAGTCTCTACATTATGGTTCTATGAACAATATATGGCTGATGAATTTGAAAAAACAAGCTTATTTGTATCAGATGGAACGCTAACATTTGGCGTCACTTCTCCAAACAAAATTGCGGGAAGGTTTGCTTGGATAAATGTAATAAATGAATTTAGCAAGGGATATGGCTTCGTTGTATTTGATGGGCATGGAAGCCCAACAGCATGGGCAACCCACTTTAAGGGACATGCTTCACACACCGACCCATGGGTAAATGGTATGATGACATACAATATGGACTTGCTTCGCAATAAAGATATGTATCCGGTAATGGTCATAGGAGGATGCCATAACAGTGAGTTCAACATAAGCTTGTTGGATGATTTCAAAAATCCATGGACTTATCAACCAACGTATGAATGCTTTAGCTGGCATTTAGTGAGAATGGCAAATAAAGGAGCAATAGCAACACTTGGTAATACAGGCTTAGGATATGGGCAGGGAGGAGGATATGACAGTAATGGAAATGGTATACCAGATGATGTAGAATATCTTGGAGGATATATAGAAGATAGATTTTTCAATGCATATGGGACAAAAGGAAAGGATATTCTTGGAGAGACATGGCAAACAGCTATCTTAGATTACATAGCTACATATCCTCCAATGGAAGATCAAACTGATTGTAAGACCATCGAGGAATGGGTTTTACTTGGAGACCCGAGCTTGCAGATAGGGGGATACAGCTAAACTATGGGAGGATACAGCTAAACTGTAACTAACTACAGCTTGATCCCCCCTCTTTCATTTTTCATATAATTTTGCTATATTCTTTGGAAAAGCAACGCCTACATCTTCTGCAATACTCTTACATTTTACTCTCATTAGGTATGCTATTGGTCTATATTTTGGCTCAGAAAAAGCTTCATAGTTTGCCATACCCTTGCAGATTATAAGCGATGCATGCTGTAGTTTTTCTTTCAACTTTTCGCTTATTCCATTAAAATCAATACCAACAGCATATCTGCCCGTAGTCATAATTTCATCAACAATTTCATCAAACCCAAGTCTTTTCACATCTTCATAGGTGGCATCAGTCAATATTGGATATCTTTTGCATATTAAAGAAAGATGAACATCATATTTTTTTAATTGCTCGCATACGAGTTTATCGAAAATAATTTCTCCACAGTTGTCAGTGAAGTAAAGAATCTCTCCTTTCAAATACTTTTTAATTTTTTCAATATCGTTTATATACAATCCTTCCTTTATATATTCCTCAAATTTTATTGCAAGCTCTTCCGGCGTAGAGGCACTTCCCTCTATTCCAAAGTCGATAGAGTTCCCAGCTATTGAGCATAATATGGCAGTTTCAAGCTTGTTATTGCTATCCTCAATCAATTTCCTTGCTTTAGGAAGAAGGTGGAGAGCGATTTCGTTACTTTTCTCCTTTAATTCTTTATAAGGATCTTTACTCTCAAGCAATTTATATGCCAATCCATGAATTTGTGTGGCAATTTCTGCGGAACTTTTTTCTTCGTTATAAATGGAAGCCATTTTTTGTAAAACATTTTTCATAACATATGAAATTTTTCTTTCATCATCTGTAACAAGCTTTGACTCAAAAAGCACACGATTTAGCAGACAAGGAATACATCTTGGCTTTATTTTCATGCTTCCTCACAATGTTCTTTTATCAATTCTGAAGCAGAGACATACCACGCAAGAAACGCACATATTATTCCTATACCTCCACCAACTTCACCAGGGAAATTTGTCAGATGTGAAATGCCCAAGGTGAGGAAAGTAAGCCAGAGCGTGAGGAATACAAGGGATAGAGCTTTTCCTATTTTTAGAGAGGGAATCCACATGTAAAAGGTGAAGATACCCCATGCAATTAGCATAGCTCCTATTTCTGCATCACCAAATTTAAAAATCTCCATTACCTTACTTAATTCTATCAACCCGAAAGCAAGCCAGAAGGCGCCATATGAGGAGAAGGCAGTCCCTGCAAAGTTATTCTCCGCCTTAAAGCTCCACATTCCCGCAGAAAATTGAGCCATCCCTCCATAGAAGAAAGCAAGAGCAACAACAGCATTTCCTTCAATTAATCCGAGGTTATGCAGGGATAAAACAAATGTAGTTAATGCAAATGCAGCCAAGCCGAGCGGTGCAGGATTGAGTTTCATGGAGTGATATGAAAATTGTATATAAAAATCTTAATGTTATCTGCCAAAGTTTATTAACATTGCGATATTCTCAGATAAATGCAAGGAATTAGAGAAATATTCGAATCTCAAGGATATGCAATAGTTGGGAAACATTCAGCAGTTAAACTATGTCATTGGCTACGAAAATCATTACTTGAAAATAGAGCATGCTATAAACATACCTTCTACGGCATAGAAAGTCATAGATGCCTTCAAATGAGTCCAGCAGCATTTCATTGTACTCAAAAATGTTTATACTGCTGGCGATTTCAAGGATTCACATTAAAGAAAATAGCTGAGGAAATAGACGAACCAAAATATATTTTAATGAAGAGCATCGAAGAGCAACGCCGTTTGCTCACTGGCTACAAGGGAGATGATAGAGTAAATCTGGAGAAATGGCAGGAAGCAATGAATCCAAAGCATGTTGCCTGCTCACTCACAGGAGAGCCAACATTATATCCATATTTAAGCCAATTTTTTGAAGAATGCCACAAAATGGGAATGACTACCTTTCTTGTTACAAATGGAACCAATCCCAAAGCTTTAGAAAAAATGGACTGCTTGCCTAGCCAAATATATGTTACAGTTGCTGCTCCAAATGAAGAAATTTACAAAAAGCTATGTTGTCCTCTAATTCCAAATGGGTGGAAAAAGATAAATGAGACTTTGGAGTTGTTGCCATCCCTGAATACAAGAACTGTGATAAGGCATACACTCGTTAGGGAATGGAATTTAGGATGGGAAGAAGAGTATGCAAAATTAGATGAAAAAGCTGAACCATGGTTCATTGAGCCAAAAGGCTATATGTTCGTTGGCTATTCTCGCCAGAGAATGAAATTGACAAATATGCCAAGTCATGAAGAAGTTAAAAAATTTGGTGAAACATTGGCGAGTATGCTTGGTTATAAAGTTGAAGCAGAAAGAGAAGATTCGAGGGTTGTATTGTTGGGCAGAGGGAAGGAAAGAAAAATATGAATGATGTGGTAACTATAGTTTCCATCATAATATCATTTTCCTTGATTATTTTTCTCGTTGCAAATAGAAAGAATTTTGCTCTTTCAGTTCTCCTTGGAGCTTTTTTGCTTTCCGCACTACATCCAGAAAAATTGCCCGATTTGCTATATAAAACAGTCTCTGACTGGAAAGTGTTGTCGCTTATACTAATTGTTTTATTAATTAAGCTTCTTGCAACTATCTTGCAAGAAAGTGGGGAAATGAAACAGCTTATCAATGCACTTAGCAGTAAACTGTCTTACAGGGGTTTACTCATTACAATTCCTTCTGTTCTTGGCTTGCTTCCGGTGCCCGGCGGGGCTTTGCTTTCTGCTCCACTTATTCATAATGAGAAGGCAAAAAAGGAAGAGCTTACTTTCATTAATTTATGGTATCGCCACATATGGTTCATGATTTTCCCTTTGGCAACTCCCTTGGTATTGCTGGCGGATTTATCGGGCGAAAATATTTTTACACTTATTAAATTACAGATCCCCATCTTTGTAATATGCTTTTTCGTTGGCTTATTTTTTGTTTCAAAATTTTCTGGAGATAAAGGAGTAAAAAAGGAAGGGAGTTATAGAGGACTGATTGCCATTCTCCTGCCAGTTTCAATTGCAATATCTCTCTCCTTTTTTATGTCCACTTATCCTGCCTTTTTGATTGCACTTCCTGCTGGAATTTTCGCATCTCTCTATATTTCAGAGAGAAAAAGCTTTGACATGGTAAAAAAAGGGATTTCAATAAATCTTGCAGTTGCAATATTTGGCATAATGCTTTTGAAAAATATCATATTGGATACAGGAGCAACGAGCATTATATATTCTCATCTTTCCAGCTATAATTCCATCCTCATTATCTCTTCCCTCTCCTTTATAGTTGGATTACTCACAGCTCACAATTTGGCGGCAGTCGGCATTTTATACCCAATTCTATCCCCATTTATTGACAGTGTTGCCTTAGTTAGTTTACTTTACATCTCGTCTTTCATGGGTTATTTAATTTCTCCTATTCACCCCTGTGTTGTTTTAACTTATGACTATTTTAAGCCTAAATTTACAAGTTTATACAAGCTAATGCTTCCTCCCGCAATTTTAATTGTTATTATAGCGACAATAATTTATGGAATTTTATAATAAACTATGATAATCTCCATCTGTGATTAGCTGTATCCTCCTATTTTTAGGCTTGGATCTCCAAGCAAACACCATTGCTGAATCATTTTGCAATCAATTACATCTTTCAATGGCATTTTTTCATCTCCTGGAAATGTCTCTATATATTCTGTTATTGTCTGGCTGTGTAGCATACCGAGCATATTAATGCCCTCACTATATAGCCTGAAGAAATTTATTTCAAGCCATCCATCCAAAATTTGGATATAGTCAGCTATGCCATCACCGTTATCATCTCCGCTTCCATGATATCCCAAGCCAGTGTTGCCTATTGTTGCTATTGCACCACCACCTATCTTGCGGGTAAGCCACCAGCTCCAACATTCTGGAGCATTTTCTCCCCTATAAATTTTTTCCTTATTAAAGGAGTTGAATATAGTAACATTAAACTGGCTGTTGTGACATCCTCCTATGACAACGATAGGAAGTTTATTCCCATTTTTGAGAAGTGGAAAATGCCATATCTGAATACCTTTCTCCCATTCATCAAAATTATATGGTTCATGAGTGCTCCAGCTCATCGGATTTCCGTGCCCGCAGAAATATGCAAAGCCCGCTCCTTCGTTCATAGCGTTTCTTATATTCTTTGGATTTAAATCAACTTCTGATGCCCATACTTTCACTATTTCAAATCCTTGCATATATTTGCTTGCTTCCCATGTTGCGAGTTCGCCTTCTATAAAGCCATGCTTATCATCATAAGAATCGCCTGCAACCAGAATGAATTTTTTGAATTCGCTAAACGCTCGATTTTCATATTCCATCGTTTTTTCCATCATAATTTTCAACTCTGCCAGATTTCTGCATGCCCATCTTCCAACATAAACATCAGGGTACAAATCGAGTAAATCTCTTCCTGTTATACCCCATTCTGCAAAAATTCCATTTCCATTGCTATCCCAGTCATCAAAAGTAATGCCATCTTCATATTTGTAAATATCAGAAAAATATAAGTCGCTTAGGTAACTCTTCTCCCAATTTGAGCCATCATCTAAATGGCTATAGCGAACTGGCACAAGCCACTCCTCTTTTATGCCTGGTTTTCTACCTCCAGCAAGTAAAACATATTTTATGCCATAGTTCTCTAAAGCGTCTTTAATTGCATACTTGACTTTCTCTGCACCATCTCTTCCATCATAGCTTGAATAAATATTTTCAACTGTCT
>VBQI01000071.1 GCA_008297865.1 Thermoplasmata archaeon | reverse complement strand
ATTGGAGTATTGTTATACACAATGAATGATGTTTTATCAGATTGTGAGAATTTAGAAATTGCCGAATATGATGTTAAGACCAAATTGAAAAAATATTTTTCAGATAAAGATGTGAACTTTATATGGAAAACATTTAAAAAATATAAAGATGAGGACTTTTTCATTCCAGCGTGGCTCAGAGTAACTTGGTATGAATATTTGAAAGATGCTAAAAAGGATGCAATTTTTATAAATTACAAGAAAAAGCTGGAAAAGATGACAGAAACAAAAGATTATCTTTTTGATCTATCTTTATTGGATAAAATAAAATCAGATGAATTTCCAGATAAGGAAAAAGCATTGGAAGTTGTGGAATATTTAAGAGGCGAGCATATCGTAAAGGATAGGGAATGGGAAAGAATGATGGAAGAAAGAGGCATAAGGGTTAGTGTGGAATAGCATATATGTTAAAAATTATTGCTTCTTTTCCTCACGATTCCTTCCAATGTTTTGATTATTTCCTTGGCTACTTCTGGATCTTTCAGTGCTTCGATTAAACTCGCTCCTACTTGCCTATCTCTATCTTCAGCTTCCATAGCTGCTTTTACATCCAAAGCCATGCCACATCTTGAACAAAACTTGCTTCCAGGATAATTTTTATATTCACATCTTGGGCATGTAACACTAAGCAATTTTCCTTCTTCCTTTTCTTCTTTTTCAAGCAATCCATACATGCTTAAAATTGCTTTATCAGTATCACGCTGGCTTAAATGAACATATGTAGCAGCTTGCTTGCTTCCTTGAACCCATCCCATAACTTGGCAAAGCTGAGCTTCCGTTAAATGCTTAGCCAATTCCGTTGCCCTTGAATGGCGAAAATTATGAGGATTCACCGGCTTATTCACATTTGCTCTTTTAGCAAGCTCGTTTAACAATTTAACCAATCCAGCATAGCTTAACCTTTCATTTCTGTTTATTGGAGATGAACCAAGCCATAACCATGCTTCTTTATTATCTTTAAATGGATGAACACTTAACCATTCTGATAATGATGGAACACTTGCTATAAGGCGTATTCTTCTCATTCCTGTTTTCCCATTTAACATAACCAAAGCTCCATAATTATCAAAAACAACATCCTTTATTTTCATATTCAAAAGCTCTCCAGCTCTTGCTCCAGATTCATATAATGTTAAAACAATTGCTCTATCTCTCAAGCTTGTTGCAGCATCTGCCATAGCTTTTACTTCATCATGTATTATCAACTCATCTGGAAGCTTTCCATTTTTAATTCTTTTACCGCTTTTTATCCATTTCACTTCTGGAGGATATTCTTCCCCATTTCCTTTTAGCCATTTGTAAAATTTCTTCAATGCAACCTTATAATCGTTTTTTGTCCAATCGCTATAATCATCTCTCAATTCAATATCCCTAACAAATTTAACCAAATCTTCCTTTGTTACTTTATCAAAATCTTTATTCAATGATGAAGCAATTGATTTCAATGTGAAAATGTATTTTGTTACTCTCAGCTTTCCGATTCCTTCCGCAATGCATGATGAAGCAAATTCTTTTATTATATCCTTATTCCTTTCACTTATGCTTGCTTTTTCCAATCTTTTCAATGCATTTTGTAATCTTTTGGATGGATGATGAACCTTATCATCCTTTTTTTGCCTACTCATCACTACCTATATGCAAAATGAGGATTTAAACCTTTGGTGAAGAGAGCCGGCGAAGGGATTTGAACCCTTGACCTGCTGATTACAAGTCAGCCGCTCTACCGGGCTAAGCTACGCCGGCTTCAATGAGAATATACAACACAATTAAAAATTTTCTGCGTTATGCCATTTCTTCCCAAAGTCTTTTACTCCATGCATTATGCAATTCTTCTTTATCTATATCTATAAATTTTTCCATCTCATCTCCATCATATACAATAAGCTTTCTTCCCTTAACGCTTCCTATTTTATATATTTTCAAATCACTAAAAAGCTTTCTGAAATCTTCTTCTTTTTCCTTCCTCACTTCTACAACCCATCTCGTATTGGTTTCAGAAAAAAGTTTTATATCCGTCCTCAAATTTGGCAGAGAATACAAACACACTTCTGCTCCCTTTCCGCCTATAACCATCTCTGCAAGAGCAATGCCTATTCCACCATTGGAAACATCGTGACATGAAACAATCAAGCCATTTTCAATTGCTTCAACAACTTTTTCAACACTTCTTTTAAGTAAACTTGGCTCGCTTCTTGGCACAATACCAGCTTCTAAGCCCATGCATTTATAGTATTCGCTTCCACCCATCTCCTTCTTTGTTTCTCCAATTACATAAATTGGATTTTCCTCTCCTTTAAAGTTAGTAGTTGGGCACTTTCTTACATCTTTTACAATACCAACAGCCATAATTGTAGGCGTTGGCGCCACGCTCCCTGCCGAGCTTTCATTATAAAAGCTAACGTTTCCAGAAGCAAATGGAACATTTAGCACAGATGCCATGTCATTCAATGCTTTCATGCACATAACAAATTCTCCCATTCTCTCTGGTTTCTCAGGATTTCCAAAATTTAGGCAATCTGTAAATGAGCTTATTCTCGCTCCAACTGATGCAAGATTTCTGCAAGCCTCATCTATGGCAGAGCAGGTCCCCCAATATACGTTTAAGCTTGTAAAGTATGGATTAATATCAGATGTAATAGCTAAGCCTTTGAAAGAATCCCTCAACGGCTTAATAACAACTGCATCTGCATGAGTTTGCATTTCTACATCTCCATGCATTGGCTTTATTACGGTACAGCCCCTCACCTCGAAATCATATTGCCTTATCACCCATTCTCTACTGCATACATTGTATGATGACAGGATTTTCAGTAGCATTTCCTCAACATTTGGCATCGGAAAATCCACTTCTTTTTCTCTCGTTGGAGGTTCAATCCATCCTCTGCTATATTCAACTCCCGCAATTTGAAATCTTAAATCTAATTCCCCAACTAATTGCCCTTTATAAAATATCCTAATAAATGGTTCCTCAATAACTTTGCCAATTGGCACAGCTTCAACATCCCATCTATCAAAAATATTTAGTACTTCTTTTACATTTTCTTCTTTCACAACTAAAAGCATTCTTTCCTGACTTTCAGAAACCCATATTTCCCATGGCTTCATGTCTTCTTCTCTCAAAGGAACCTTTTCAAGATATACTTCAGCTCCACATCCTCCTTCATATGCAAGTTCACTACACACACACGATAAGCCCCCTCCCCCCATATCTTTCATTCCTTCTACAAGCCCCTTTTCATTGCATTCTAAGCATGCATGGATTAGTGGCTCCTTCGTTATTGGGTCGCCAAGCTGTACAGCGGTTATTGATTTCTCTTCAGATTTTTCATGAAGCTCTTCAGAGGCAAATGTTACGCCATGTATACCATCTCTCCCCGTTCTTCCTCCTGCATAAATATATACATCTCCTGGCCTCTTTACTTTGCTATGCACGAGCTTATTTTTTTCAACGATGCCAATGCATCCAACATTAACTAAGCAATTTCCTGTATAGCTTTTATGAAAATATACCTGTCCTGCAACAGTCGGAATACCCACTCTATTTCCATAATCTCTTATTCCTTCAACTACTCTCCTGAATAGATAACGGGGATGCTTTACGCCCTTAGGCAATTCTTCATATTTTGTATCGGGCATACCGAAAAAGAGGGGGTCAACAAGCGCAATAGGTTGTGCACCCATACAAAGCACATCCCTTAATATGCCTCCTATGCCAGTAGCAGCCCCTCCATAAGGCTCAATAGCAGAAGGATGGTTATGGCTTTCTAAGGCAACAACATAGTAATGTTTTTCATCAAATTCTATTACTCCCGCATCTTCTCTTGCAACAATTTTATCTTTTGCAATGTTATAAACATATTGCCTCAGAAAATATTTTGATGATTTATAACAGCAATGTTCACTCCACGATTGAGCTATTGCCTCCAGTTCCAAGTCAGATGGCAATCTCCCTCTTTTTTTAAAATAATCTTGTATTTTTTTCATTTCTTGAAGGCTTAAGGCAAGTCCCATTGATTTGCTAAGCTCAACAAGCTGGGCATCATTAGCTCTAAGAATATCTATTCTATGCACATATCCATCTTTTGTAAATAACTGTCTAATCATGTATCTCTTCTATTGAAATAGAATATTCATTGATTACTGGATTGGCAAGCAATTTTTTGCACATTTCATCGACTTTTTTCATTGCCTCCTCCTTCTTTTCATCAGCAATAAATATTTCAAATACCTTAGCAACTTTTACTTCCTTTACTTCATTAAAATGTAGTAAATGGAGTGCTTTAGTAATATTTTTTCCTTCTGGGTCAACAACTCCCTTTTTTAATCTAACTTCTACCTTTGCTTTTAGCATTATAGAAGAACCCCCTCTACATGGCATGATGGACATTCATAGTGAAGAGGTCTTTCACCAGTATCAAATATTTCTATCTCGCTCTCACAATTTGAACAAACTATGAATCTGCTTTCACCTTCAACAACTCTTCCTTTCAAAGCCCCTTCCTTCCCACAATTTGGACAGGTGTAATATAGGGGTCTGACTCCAGTATCGGAGACAGTAAATTTTGTTTTACAATGACTGCACACAACCTTTTTTATAACTTCAGAAACAATTTTTGTTTCCTTCTCCTTCTTTTCAGGAGTTGATATATATATCACCACTTCAATGAGAAGGAGAAGAATGTATAGAATTATTCCAACAATGCTCCATTCCTTTAAAGATAAAAAAATTTTAGAATTATAAAAAACCTCAACTACTGCTGTAATAACCAACCAGATAAAATATATAAAGGAAACTAAGACTATTATTTTTGATGCAAGTTTTTTGTTCATCTAAGAGGTTATTTTTTATCCCTATATAAATTTTTATAACAATTTCTTTAATTCTCTTCTGCTGAGCATTGAATATGGAAGATATCGCTTGTATATTATTACGAAAATGAAAATAGAATAAGCCATTGCAAAAATTGAGAGATATAATGTAATTCCATATTCATAAACGAAGAAATACGCTATTGAAACCATTAACACAATCCACGTGACTACACTAACTATTGTTGATATTAGGAGATATTTTATCCTTAAATTTCTTTTTATACCTATACCAATTAAAATACCAGTTGAACAATTTATCAAGATAACTACAAATGGTGCTAAAAACAAGCTCATGCTTTCTTTAGTTACTTCAAAACTTTTTCCAAATAGAAGAACAGCAAAAGTTGATGAAAAACCTAACCCAAAAGATGCACCATATAATGGTGTGCCTTCATCAAAAAATCTCCTTAAATTCAAACTCGCCAGTTTCGCCATCTGCTCTAGAAAAGAAAAGGCAAAAGAAAAAATTATTATAAAATTTAGATACAAATATTCTTTAATCATAACAAGAGGATATAAAATCATTCCCTCAATTAAATATATCACGATACCTATCAATATTCCAGCAACGAATGTTATGAGAACGTTTTTCTCCCTAAATTTTCCCTCATATTTTCCTATTACCAAGTAAAGAATTAGTAAAGAAGGTATGATTCCTAATGGGAATAGCAACGTATTTACCGCCACGCAATAAAATGTTATTATCCTATATATCAGTTAGGGCGGTGTATAGGCTAGGAATATGTGTCTTACAACTTTTCTTTAGCGATGGAACAAATTTTCCCATCAATTGTAAAAGAGATTCACCCTAACTTACAACTTTTACAGGCTTTAGCTGAAGAGATCTCTGTGGAAAAGGTGATAACATAACCTCTAACTTACAACTTTTACAGGCTTTAGCCCCTTCCATTCTATTTTGTAACCCATATAATCCAACGCCCTACTTGTCAGACCATATTTATCCAAAATTTTTTTGGCTTCTTCATAGCTTCTTTCTTCGCCAATTTCCTCTTTCAATTTCTCTAAAAATTTTTTAGCTACTATTTTATCTCCGATAATACAATAGTTAGGTATTTTTATCCTTGATAAAGCTTCTTTACTTACATTCAGCTCTTTCGCTTTTTCTTCCAATGAAATGATTTCATCTTTTATTTCCAATTTTTCTATTCCTTCCATTTCCTTTTGGATGCTTTCTTCCTCAAGCTTTCTCAATATTTTTATTACCGCTACCAAAGGAATTTTTTTATTGTAAAAAATTACATCACCAGAAAAATCTTCTTTTTTGCAACTTAAATTTTCATTTACTGCTATCGTTATATTAACTTTAGCATTTTTGAGTTTCCATATCTTCTTTTTTAGATATTCTGGCGTCCAGAATCCAACAACTTCTAAATAATGTTCTATACCATCTTTATAAAAACCAAAATCAGGTATGATGATATAGTTGCCAGCTTCTATAATAGTTGGCTCTCTTTTTATTTCCCATCCTGTATTCAACGATTTAAATTCATTGTAAAATCTTTCCTCTACCTCACTATCAAAATGAGTTACTTGCTCTGTATAGCGAGGAAGCAAAATGTCATCGTTAAAGCTTAATTCGAAATCATATATTCTTGCTTCCCTTCTCAATTCAATTTTTGCTTTTATCCTCCATTTATCAGCATTTATTATGGAAGGAAGAAGTTTCGCCATCGCAACTCCATATTTTCTTGTTTTTTTGAATAAAGATGCTGGTCCAGTAATCTTTACTTCATTTCCTTCTATTTCATACATTAGCCCCAAATATTTTATTTTTCTGAAAACTTCTTGATAATTTCCAGATATGGTAAATAGCATTTCTAAAGCATCAAACAAAAGAGTTTGAGTGAGAGATAGATTATATCTTTTTATTAATTCCAAAGGAGGAATGTAATAAAATTTTTTTATTATTTGCTCCTCTTTCAAATCAGAGAACATTGCTTCTTCTATTTCTTCTCTCGATAAATTAAAATGTTTGCAAGCTTCATCAATAATTTTATTTCTTTCTTCCTCACTGAGAACAAAGCCTCTATCAAATAAAAATTCTCTAATTTTTTTACCATCTATCAATGAGATGCTTTCAAACTCACATCTCCTTTCTAATAAAAGGCTTAAGCCTCTAACAACCTTATAGTTTACATATTCCATTTCATCTAGCTTCTCCTGCAATTCCTTATATTTTCTTCCTTCATATTCTTTAAAAATTTCGATTAATTCTTCAGCAATTTGAGTATCTTTAAGATATCTCGGCTTTATACTTCCTTTTCTTTTAGATACAATTAGCAAATCACGTGGAAGCATTATTTTCTCCTCCTGTATGAAGTTCTAACTTCTTTTGTTCCCTTTGTAACTAACTCATATAACACCGCTTTTTTGCCTTTCCCCGGCCTTAACAATCTTCCAAGCCTTTGAATAAATTCTCTAGAGCTTGCAGTTCCGCTCACAATAATGCCAACATTGGCTTCTGGAACATCTATTCCCTCATCCAAAACTTGTGAGGAAACTATCGCTGGATATTTTCCTTCTTTGAATTTCTGCAATATTTTCTTTCTTTCCCCTTCATCAGTCCTATATGTTATGCATGGAATGAGGAATTTTCTTGAAATTTCATAAACCATGTCATTGTATCTGGTAAAAATGATTGTTCTGTTTTCCTTGCTTAACAAATCTTTTATCTTTTGGAGCTTATTTCTGGAATTGTAAGCTATCTTCTCCGCTTTATTTCTTGCAAGAATAGCCTCCCTTGCCTTTTTATCTCTTCCAGAAAGCATAACAATTTTTTCAAAATCTTTTGAGCTATGCATTTCTATGCCTTTTGATATGATATAATCTCTAAATATTTTGTAATATTTTTCATATTCTTTCCTTTCTTCTTCTGTCAAATCAACTTTAATCTTTATTATATCATAGT
>VBQI01000011.1 GCA_008297865.1 Thermoplasmata archaeon | reverse complement strand
CAAGATATATTAAGCCAGATATAATTGCAACTATTATTGCCAGGGCAGCATAGGTTAAAACAACCTTCCATCCAACAACCCTGGAAACACCGAGCATGGAAGGTATAGAAGCCATTGGCGCTCCAATTAGAAACGCTAAAGCAGCACTAGGAGACATTCCAAGGTTAATCAAAGCTTTAGTAAAGAATACCTCAACCAAAGTGGGAGTGTAAGTAGGAACGCCTATCGCTCCTCCCAAAAATACTCCATGAACACCAGTTAGCCATTTTGCCACAATTTCTCTTGGCATATATGCTTCGATGAATGAAACAAAAACTAATCCTAAAGCCAGATAAGGAACAACCCTCTTCGCCAGATCTCCAGCAACATGCATTGTTTCCCAGAATTTATCCTCTATTTCCATCTCCTGTATCTTTGCCCGTCTTTTCCCAGCCATCTCCATATATTTCTCTTCTATCTTTTTACCCCATGGCGTCCTTACCACAATCATCCCAATTATTATTGCTCCTATAAAGGAAAAAACTATCCTTGCCAACGCCAGTTTCCATGAGATTATTTCAGAAGTAAATATGATCGCCATTATGTTAGCGGCGGGAGCCATTAATAAGAATGTTATCGCTGGTCCTATCCCTGCGCCCGCCATCATTATGCCTGCAAAGATAGGAATCATTGCGCACGAGCAAACTGTAAAGACTGGAGCCAAACCAGCTGCAATAAAATAATTTCTTTTGCTCTTGCTGGAGAAGTAAGCCATCATCCTTTCTTTTGAAATGAAAGTTGGAAAGAAACCACCGAGCATGAAGGCAAAAAGCAGGGGACCCCATGCTCTAGTTGCATAGCTGAAGATATAAACTATTGGAATTTCCCATAGAGGATATTCCTTCAACTCGTGGTATTTATATACAGGCGTTAAAGGCTCTCCAGTAATTTTTGGATATACTATTGTAGCTAAGCCAAGGATAAGCAATGCGGTTGGCACAACAATTTTAATCCATTTCTTTGCCATCATTTTAACCATTAGTTTTTCAAATTTTTTTGAAATGTTATAGAAAAAAGCTATATAAATTTTGCTATTTCAAATTTTTTTGAAATGCTAAGCAAAAGCGGCAAAAAACAGCAAAAATACTTATATAATATATCAAAAATATTGCTTAGTTAAAAAGCGAAAAAGATGGCAAGCTTTGTGATTGGAAGATGATAAAGATGGCAGGAATAGTTTTAACGGCAGATAGAGCCCTCTTTACACATTATCATGGTAATGATTTCCTCGGATTTGGACTGTGCATGCCATACAGGCTCATACCTAAGATTTTGGAATATCGTCTGCTTGCGCCTAAAATACCTGTGGATGGTTTAAGAGCAAAGTATGCCCCCTATGCTTTGAATAAGGTAGAAGCTTCTTTGCTCGCTTCTGGCTTCAGCAGAGAAAATGTGGTAGTTACTCCACCGCACATGATAAGAAAGGCCATTGATAGAGATACGGAGATAGTTGGAGTGCATGTGCTTGATCCAAAGGGCTTGGCACCGGTTTCATGGACATTAAAAGCATTGAGTGGCGGAGGAATGACATGCACGGAGCTTGAGTTTGAAAAACTTATATATGAGGTAAAGAGTTTGAAGGAGAAATACAAGTTCAAGGTGATTGTAGGAGGTCCTGGTAGCTGGCAGTTGAGGGGATATGAGGATAAATACGGAATAGATGTATTGTATGACGGTGAATGCGAGATAACATTTCCTTTGATAGTTAAGAAGATACTTGATGGCGAAGAAGTGCCAAGATATGTTCAAGGGGAATCCGCACCTGTGGATAAGATTCCATTAATAACAACACCGAGCAGAAACGGATTGGTTCAAATCACAATAGGATGTCCAAGAAGATGTCGCTTCTGTAATCCGACAATGTGGAAATTCAGGTCAATCCCCCTTGTCAATATTATGAAAGAAGTTGAATTCAATTTGAAGAATGGCATAAAGAACATAAGTTTTGTTACCGAAGATGTGTTGTTGTATGGAGCTAACGGTTTGCAATTGAACGCTAATGCGGTTAAAAAGTTGTTTAAATCCACAGTATCCCTTGCAAAGAAGTATGGAGTTTCAAGAAAGGTTGGATTTTCTCACGTGTCATGTGCCTCTGCACTGGTCATGAAGGATACAGTTAAGTATATTTCGGAAATCGAGGAATTGAGCGAAGATGAGCCGACATTTCCTCAAATAGGCTTGGAATCTGCAAGTCCGAGAATTGTGAATAAATATTTCAGGGGAAAAGTTTACCCCTGGAAGCCTGAGGACTGGCCGGATATTTTGATCGAGACCTCAAAGCTATTTAACGATTCATATTGGTATCCATGCTACACTTACATCATAGGATTTCCAGAAGCAACACCAGATGACTACATAGCGACCATAGAATTGATAGATGAGTTGAAGAGTGAAGGTTTCATAGGCTGGACATTTCCCTTGCTTCTCATACCAATGGGGGGCTCAATGATAGAGAGAGAAAAGGATGCAGGCTTTGCATATCTCTCAAATTTACCTGAGGGAGCGATTGATTGCATGGTAGCTGGCTGGAAATTGAGTGTCTACAATTCCAGAAGATTGGTAAGTAAATTGATGAAAGGCGGCAATCCATTAATCTCAAAAATAATGCTTCGCTTAGCGTTTAGGGCAATAGATGCCATGGAGGAATGGATAAATGGCATAGGCAATGGAGTGGAGGTCATAAATGATGTATACAGCAAGGTTAATATCAGAAGCAATTGGGGACTTCTTAGGACTATACTGTGGCACCGGTGATAATTGGAGTAATTTGAAAAAAACAAATAATGAAAATGGCTTTGCAAGATTTATATATCATTTTATCTTCGACTTCGATCCAAAATTCTTTTTATGAATAAATGCTCATGGCAAAGTACAGTACAATATCAGTTCCAAAGGAATTACACGAGGAAATAAGGAGAGTTGTAATAGAAGACCCAAGATATGAATATTCAAGTGTCGCACAATTTTCAATTGAGGCAATAAAAATAAGGCTTGAGGAAATAAAAAAGATATTGCAGGAAGAAAAAGAAGATAAGAAGAAGCTTTTGAAAGGGATTATAGAAAATATAAAAAAATCTCTTTCAAGATAAGCGCTCTGGACAAATTTCCTTTCTAAGGCAATTATCACATTTTTTCTTGTTATTATGATTCCTATGAACTTCTTTTCTCTCCAAATCACGGATTATTTTTTCCCTTAACTCAATTACCATATTTCTCCATCTTTCTTCATATGGTATCTTAAATTCCTTTTCTCTATAACGCAATATGCCATATGATGGTTTTTTTCCATATTTCTCTTCAGTAAGCATGCAATATGCAGTAAGTTGTATTACATGATGGAGGGGAGGGGAACTAAGATTTGAGGATTTTTCTTCAACGGGAATGTATTCATCATCAACTTCTATTATATAATCTGGTTTTCCTCTTATTCCATATATTTCAGAAACAATTTCTTCTCCCTTGTCTGCCCCTATATAAACTATTTTACTTTTTGGTGGAGCATATCTAATTTTTTTAACAATTAGTTTTTCAGATAAATTTATGGAACGGTAAAAAAGGAGGTTGGCTATAGTAATCCATAGTATAGCGAGAATTTCAAAAAATGTGCTGAGAGAATATTCTTTTGGGAATGATAGGAAGAAAGTAAAAAGAGCAATAATTAAGGCACCCATTGAAGAAATCAAAATAACTTTTTCATATCTCGGCTTTATTATTTCCGGCGCCCTACTTGCTTTATATAAAAAGAAGGAGGAATTGAGTAGCCATAGCAAAGAGATTATAACAAAGAAATATCGCCACAAAATTTTCAATTCAGAGTAAAGCAATAATAAGCCAATGAAAGACACAATTGTTGCAGATAAAGCGAAAAAGAGAATGAATTTTTCATAGAATTTGAGAGTAATTTCTTTCCTCTTTATATCTGTTATATCTTCTTCAATTTTTTTATGCCATTTCACCCCTTCTTTCGATGTTAATTTTTGCTGTTTGCTCAGCCACCAAGAAAGAGGACAATATGCATATTTTTCTAAATCCCCAGCAGACACAAACATTTATGGAAAATTTCCCCATCCAATATAAAGCTTTTTAAAAAATAGCGCGGGGAGCGAGATTTGAACTCGCGAGGGCAACGCCCACAGGATTAGCAATCCTGCGCCGTACCAGGCTGGGCCATCCCCGCTCAAAATGAAAATAGATGAAAATTAAAAACTTTTGCTTATACGAGGGAGTAAAGCCATAAAAATTGCAATCCTTGTTATTTCCTTCCTATCAATTTTTCGGGAGAAATACCATATTGCCCCTTTTTTCATTTCATGTTTGCTTTTGAAGGGTATTATTTCTTTCATTTCCTTTCCATTTTTTATCTCTTCTACAACCCACAATGGGCATTGAAAAGAAGGGCTTTTTCCGAAAGTTGCATATCCAGTTTTATCAGTTATAGCCACATATTGCTCAACAAAATATATTCCATTTTCTTCCTTCAATCCAGATTCTATACCTACGCCGTAGTCAGCTTCTTTGCAAGCTTTCTTTGCCCTTTCTATTGCTCCATGCAAAATTTCTTCGTTCATCGGTTGTTTCTTTGCCTCAACCTTCATGCTTTTATATTCAATATTTATTGGAAAAATTTCATTGAAGATTTCTTTTGTTGCCTCAATTTTAACCTCATTTTCTGATGCAATACGTACCTTCAATGGCTTAATCCTTTTCCCTCCGCTTATCTCTCCACTTTTTATTCTACTCGTAGTAATTGGAATGCCATCCTCAGCAAAAACATATGGAATACAAATTATTTTCATTTTCTTCATGCTCTTCCTTGCCCTTATTTCATTTATTTCCTCCGCTCTTTCCTTAGTTTCTGGAGAAACAACTATTGCATCAAAATTCTTATCTATAGTAAGTCCATATATGTTTTGCAATGGCAAAATTTTTGCTTTCTTAAGCCATCCTCTCTCTTTCAAAAATTCTTCAACATCTTTTTTTCTGTCCTCATATCTTCTCGCTTCTTTTCCAAGCTTTTTCACAAGCTCATCAGATGAAATGCCTATGAAAACTTCGTCTCCAATTTCAAACGCTTTAGAAAGTAATGCTTTATGTCCTTCATGCAAAATGTCGAATGTTCCACCAACACAAACTCTCATTACAAAATAAATTAAAGGCGTATAATAAACTTTCTCGATAAATTTATATATCTAATTAGATATATCTAATCAGTAATATGAAGTCTATGCTTAAAATGTTTATACTAAAACATCTCTCATCCAAACCAATGAGTGGCTATGATATTATGAAGGAGTGGGAGCAAATTCTTGGCTATAAACCAAGTGCGGGAGCTGTATATCCAACCTTGAAGGGGTTAGAAAATGATGGTTTCATAAAAGGTGTGAAAAAAGGCAGAAAAACATTGTATCATCTAACTCCAAAGGGAAAGAATTTTATTGAAGAAATAATTAAAATAAAGCAGGAATTTTATGAAAAAATGCATTCTCATATTCTTGCTACAGCAGAAATATTTAATGACAGAGACTTGAAAATGTTTTGCAAAAGAGAGGGCATGTTTAAAAAATATCCTCTTTTGCTTAAAATCATTTTGAAACTGGAAGAAATAGAAGAAGAAAAAGTAAGGGCAATTCTTAAAAAAATATATGAAGAGTTGAAAAAATGCAAAGGGTTGAGAAAATGCAAAGGCAAGCTATAAAAATAGAGGGATTGGTAAAGAGATTCAATGACATAATTGCAGTCAATGAAGTAAGTTTGGAAATAAATGAAGGAGAAATTTTTGCTTTACTTGGTCCAAATGGAGCAGGAAAAACAACAATAATAAGCATACTCGCAACATTGCTTAAACCAACATCAGGAAGAGCTTATGTTAACGGCTATAATGTTGTGAAAGAAGCGGAAAAAGTAAGAAAAAGCATTGGCATTGTTTTTCAAGATCCAAGCTTAGATGACCAGCTTACTGCAAGGGAAAATCTTGATATTCATGCTCGCCTTTATCATATACCGAAAGAGGAGAGAAGGAGGAGAATAAGAGAAGTTTTGGAGATGGTTGAGCTATATGAAAGGGCAGATAGCCTTGTAAAAACTTTTTCAGGTGGGATGAAAAGAAGACTGGAAATAGCGAGAGGACTAATGCACAAACCCTCTGTGCTTTTTTTAGATGAGCCTACTCTCGGCTTAGACCCGCAGACCAGGCGCCATATATGGAATTATATTAAGAAACTAAAGAATGAAGGAGTTACAGTTTTACTTACTACTCATTACATGGAAGAAGCAGATAGCCTTGCAGATAGAATCGCTATAATTGATAATGGGAAAATTGTAGTTTTTGGGACACCTTCAGAACTTAAAGATTCTATAGGCGGGGATGTAATAAAAATAAGGTGTAGCAATGTAAGCAAGTTGAAGGATAGGCTCCATGAAAATGGTTTTGATGCAAAAATTATTAATGGAGAGATAATCTTGCATGTAAATGTTGCAGAAAAAGTTATACCAAAAATATTTTCCCTGTCTTCTGGTATAGAAATTCACAGCATAATGTATAAAGAGCCCTCTTTAGAAGATGTATTTCTTCATTATACAGGAAGAGCATATCGTGAGGAAGAAGCAAGTGGCATTGATAGAATTAGAATGAGGATGGTGAGAAGATGATACACGATATCTATACAATTTATTTGAGGGAGATGCTCCGCCTCCGCAGACAAAGGGTTAGGCTTGTCACCACTATCGTCATGCCCCTTCTCTGGCTTGGCATAATAGGAAATGCTTTCAATAATGCTTTTAAAACGGTAGGAAGCTCTTTGCTTGGAGGCGATTTCTTATCATTTCTCACTCCTGGCATTTTGATAATGACCATGGTATTTACTGCTACCATTTCTGGAATAACTACTGTCTTTGACAGGGAATTTGGCTTTTTAAAGGAAATGCTTGTTGCCCCAATAAAAAGAGAGAGTATTTTAATTGGAAAGATGTTTGGAGGTGTTTCTCAAGCAATTTTGCAGGGCATAATAATAATAGTGCTTGCCATTTTCATGGGCGTCAGTTTCTCTGGTGCATCTTCAATTCCTGGCATGCTTCTAACAATGTTTTTAGTTTCCATTGCTTTTGTCTCCCTCGGCTTGGCTGTAGCGAGTAAAATAAAAAGTATGGAGGGCTTTCAAATGATTATGAATTTCTTGATTCAGCCAATGATTTTTTTGAGTGGTGCATTTTATCCAGTAAAAACTCTCCCTTCATGGCTCAAAATATTTGTAAGGATAAATCCTTTAACTTATGGAGTTGATGCCATGAGATATTTTGCAATTGGAATAAATGAGTTTAACGTTATTTTGGATTTGACAATTTTAGCAATATTTTCAATTCTTCTCATACTACTTGGAGGACATTTTTTCAGGAAAACATGAGTAAAAATTTTATTATTGCTCACATTTAACTTCATGAAAAAACCGTTTGCGATACTCGTTTTATTTTTGTTTTTAACAAATTTTTCGTATGGAAGCAGTCAACAGAAAAAGCCGGAAAGCTACGCACAACTTGTTTCATGGTATAAGGAGTTAGAGCAAAAATATCCAGGTTATATAGAAATTTTTAAGGCAAACGAGTTATATGGCTTAGGAAAGGTGGATGGAGGCTATGATTTATATTATGTGCGCATAACTAATGAAAGTCTACCTTTTCATAAACCGGAAGTTTTGTTTTTAGGCTCTCCACATGGAGATGAGACAGTAGGAACAATTGGCTTATATTGGTTTGCTAAATGGCTTATGGACGAGTTAAGCCATGGAAATGAATGGATAAAATGGCTTATAGATAATAGAGAAATATACATTGAAGTAAGTCATAACCCATATGGATTTGATAATAGGCAGAGATGGGATGCAAATGAATGGGATTTGAACAGAGAAGCAGATTATGACTGGCGAGGCTACAACTCAGAATTATGGGGGAGTGTAAATGGAAAAACACTATGGCAATTTATAGAACATCATGCCATAAGAGTTGGTGTAGATTTTCATGGAGGAGCAAGAATGATTTTATATCCATGGAGTTCTACCCATGAAAATATAGAAGCTAAAAGCCCATTTTCTGAAAAGAAATATGCGTATGCTCCTCCAGATTTTTATTTTTATCATACAGCATGTCTTAGGCTTGGAGAATATATGGGAAAATATGGTGGCAAGCTTGATGAAAGCAATGTTGGAACGATACCAACAACAATTGGCTATGAAGCTCCAGGATGTATATCTGCATGGGCATATGGAGCAAATATTAGGGCAAATCCTGCAGAGGATCGATACGTTAATGATGAAATATATGGAAACTATAATGGATGTGGAATTTTCTGGATATCTCCAGAAATGTCAGTGATTAAAGACCCACCAGAATGGCAATTTGGGGACGAAAATAGTGGATATATATCTGAAGTTATAAAGCTTGCAATTCATCAAACAGATTTGGCTCAGCCCTATCTCAGATGGGTGGAGCCTGCCAATAATTCTTTTGTTTATGGAAATGTTGATTTAAAATGGCAGGTTTATGGATGCTTAGTTGCAGAAGAGACTTATATTATTTATAGCTTTTCTGGGAATCCATTAGAAGATGGAATTAAAGGAGAAGTGCATGACGAATATAGTGGAAAGTATAGGGGCGGAACATACTGGGATGGAAAAATATGGGAGGAAAGTATAGAAATCCCGGAGGAAGCCACAGATATCTATGCCATTGCCGTTGCTAAAGTAGATGGAATATATGGAAACTGTATCGCCCCACAAGAATATGGAGAAAATTCTTATTTACGCATTATAAAGGAAAGGACGAATGAAAGTTACCATGAAGTTTTGAATACATCAGATGGAATCGAAGTTATAGAAGGGCACATATGGTGGCGTTCTCCAATATTACATTTAAAAGTAGGAGGAATTGTAGAGCCAAGAGAAGGATATTTATATGCAATGGGAAAGGAGATTGCAGAAATAGGTAAAACCATTATAATAGGAAAAATGAATGTTAGAGTGATAGGAGATTATGAAAAGGTAGACTTTTACATAGACAATGAGCTAAAATTTGAGGATAGTTTGCCACCTTTTGAATGGCAAATCAACAATACAATAGGAAAGCATGAAATAAAAGTAAAAATGTATCATAGAGGAGGGGAAGAGGAAGATAAAGTTAAAGCCTTCCTTTTTATTTTGAATTAACCCTCGCTCTCTCTTTTAAGTGAATCATAAAAGAGGGTATTCCTTCAATATCTTTAACCATTGAATATCGAGCAAATATAAGGCGATATTCAGTAAAGCATTTTGTCCTTCCCTTCAAATTTTCCTCTATTTTCTTGCACAACCGCCAGCCCTTTTTATCCCAGTCTGTAAGAATAATTATTTCCTTATATTTACTTGCAATTATGTCGCAAAAATTTGCAATTTTCTTTCCACAATGTACAATAAGTATTTCTCCATTTATGCCCAAACGATGGAGAGCTTCAACATCTTTTTCTCCTTCAACAATTATTGGAATCTCTTTATTTTTTTGCTTTATTTCCTCAATAGCTTTTTCTATATGTTCAATAGCACTTCTACAATCCATTTTCCAATAAATGAATCACTTCTTCCTTTTTCTTTTTTACTAAAATTCCCTTTTCCCTTGCTTTTGCCCCATATATAATGCATGTCTTTGCGTTAAAGAATTCTGCCACCATTTTCTCTATTTTTTTATTTGCTTTTCCTTTTACTGGCTCCTCATTTATTTCTATCTCAATTCTTTCTCTCCACGAATCATAACCTGCTGGAAATTTATTTTGCTTTCCTATCTTTACTTTTATATGTAGTATGCATCCCTCTTTTGTTTCCTCTACATTCATGGAACTTTTATTAATCCTTGCTTCATCAAAAATTGGGTTTGCTCCCTTGCATTCTTAATTGTTTCCTGAGCCATTTCATATATCTCCTGCTTGCTTAATTTTCTCCTTGCCACTCCTTGCTCTATTGCTTTCATAGCCACAGCTGTAGTTTCATATGGAAACACCTCCCAGTCGTCCATCGTTGGCACAATATAGTCTTCTCTAAGCCCTTTCTGCTCTGCTACCTCTGCTATGGCATAAGCAGCTGCAATATGCATTTCATCTGTTATAGTCTTTGCCCTCACATCTAAGGTGCCACGAAATATTGCTGGAAAGCCTAGGCTGTTGTTTACTTGGTTTGGAAAATCGCTTCTGCCGGTTCCAAAAACTCTAACTCCCGCCTCCTTTGCCTCCCAAGGCCATATCTCTGGTATAGGATTTGCTTCCGCAAACATAACAGCATCATCATTCATCTCCGCTACCCACTCTTTTTTTATTGTGCCTGGTCCTGGCTTCGAAGCAGCAATACACACATCTGTTCCTTTTATGGCTTCAGGTATTCCTCCCTGCCTTCCTTCGCCATTTGTTTCCATTGCAATCTTATACTTGTAAGGATTTTTCTCCCTTAGCTCCTCTATATCTGGCCTGTTTGGATGCAATATTCCTTTCGAGTCTACAGCAATGATATTGCGAGGGGGAACACCTGCTTTTATTAAGGTTCTTATAAGGCATATATTTGCTGATCCCGTACCTATAATAGAGTATAGCACTTCATCCAGCTTCTTGCCCACAATTTTTAATCCATTTATCACACCTGCAAGCGTAATGGCAGCAGTCCCTTGCTGATCATCATGCCATACCGGTATGTCTAATTCTTCTCTTAAACGATCAAGGATGTAGAAGCATTTTGGCGATGCTATGTCCTCCAAATTAATTCCTCCAAAAGTTGGTGCTATCCATTTTACAGCCTGAATGAATTCATCGGCGTCCTTTGTATCAATCATAACTGGAAATGCATCCACTCCTCCAAGATATTTAAACAACAAGGCTTTCCCTTCCATAACGGGCAAGCCAGCAAGCGGGCCAATATCTCCCAAGCCAAGTACACGCGTGCCGTCGCTTACAACAGCAACAAAATTTCCTTTGTTTGTGTGTTCAAAAACTTTCTCAGGGTTTTGAGCTATATCCTTGCATGGAGCTGCAACCCCTGGCGTATACCATATTGCAAAGTCATCGAAACTTCGGACTGCACACTTTGATATAACCTGCACTTTTCCTTTATAAAAAGGGTGTAATTTCATAGCATCTTCAGATGGCTTTTTCGCTTTCGCCAACAATTCTTCAACACTTACCTTTTCCATAGATTCACCAGGCATGTAATTAAAAGATGAAATTAAATCTTTTGCTCAAAAAATAGCTAAGAAATATATAGAAATGGGAGCAGAGGAAAAAGGCGATGACCTTATTTAAGGATAAGTGGTCATCATCTGCTCCTTTCTACCCTATTTATGGGCTCGGGGAGATTCGAACTCCCGACCTTCGCCTCGTGAAGGCGACGTCATAACCCCTAGACCACGAGCCCTAACTTAATATGCAAAATAATATTTTAAAATTATTCTTTTTGATATGTTTTGGTAGTCATCGATATTCTGCAGATGTCGATAAATCTTCGCCTTCATGCATTAAGGCATTTTCAAAAGTTGATGCTATTGGTTTCGCTAAAGTTACTAAGCCCCCAATTCATAAACTTAAAAAAGGGTTTTAAATATGGAAAAGGAAATGGATGCACTTGAGCATATAGAGAAATTAATGCGAGAAGCAAAAGAATATAATGAAAGACGCATGGTAGTCTTAGCTGGGGAAAGGGAGAAGAGTTATAGTATCTTTTTATCCTTTCTTTCAGATTTCGATGGGAAAGTTGCACTGCTTTCTTCTATAGAAATGAATATAGATGGAGTGGATTGTTTTCATCTCAAAGATTCTGGAAAGCTTTTAGGAACGACATATGATATTTTAATTCTAGATGTATATTATTCTCTCCAACCATCAGATATTGGAAAGTTGTATGGGATTGTGCGTGGAGGGGGACTCATTTTCCTAATTACTCCCGAAATTGAAAAATGGAAGAATATGATTAATAGATATCATCAGAGAATACTCACTCCTCCATATAAGGAGGAGGATATAAGAAGAAATTTTGTTTCATGGTTTGTTGAAAAATTAAAGAAGCACGATGGGATAGCAATAATAGAAAATGGAATCATAGTAAAAAGTGGAATATATAAAAGTAAGAGGGAGTATAGAAAAAAACCTATTTTACCAGATAGAAGAATATTTGATGATATTGTATATAATGTTGCACTAACACAAGATCAAGTAGATTTTCTAAAAATCCTAGAAGAATTTATAGATGATTATAACACGCCAACTGCGGTTGTATTAAAGGCAAACAGAGGGAGAGGAAAATCAAGCACAATTGGCATTGCATTGCCGGCTATAGCTAAAAGAATGCTTGAATTCAAAGGAAATTTACATATAATCATTACAGCTCCCGATATAAAAAATGTTCAAGAAATTTTTAGGTTTACAGAGATTGTATGGAATAAAATGGCTCTTAGATTGGATAAAAGGATGAATGGCAAGGATATAGTCGCATTGTATACAAAAAATGTTAGCATTGAATATTTCACTCCTTTAAATGCAATTGAAAGATGTGTGGATTTAATCATTGTTGATGAGGCTGCCTCCATTCCTCCAAATGTTTTACTTAGCTTTACAAAAAATACTAATAAAATAATTTATTCATCAACTATACATGGATATGAAGGAGCGGGAAGGAGTTTCACCATAAGATTTCTTAGAAGGTTAAAAGCAATGAATATCAAACTTTTAGAATTTGAAATGGAAGAACCAATAAGATATAGCAGGCATGATCCTATAGAAAAATGGGCATTTGACACACTGCTTTTAGATGCAGAAGCAGAAAAAGTCGAGGAAGTTAATGTAGAAAAACTTGTGTATGAAAAATTTGACATGAATAATATTTTAAGAGAGGAGGAGAAATTACGCCAATTTTTTGGCATACTCATACTTGCACACTATAAAAATAATCCAAATGACTTTGCCATATTATGTGATGCTCCTAATCAAATTGCCAGGGCACTGAGCTTCGAAAATAAGATAGTATGTTCAATGCAAATCGCGTTAGAAGGAAACATGAGCAAGCAGGATTGCAAACAGCTTTACTATAGAAATGTTGTCATTCCGGGAAATATAATTCCTCAGCTTTTAATAAGACATTATAGAAAAAGAAAATATGGAGAATATAAAGGAATTAGGATAGTAAGAATTGCAGTTCATCCCGAGCTATTTGGACATGGCATTGGCTCAAAAGCTTTGGAAAATGTTATAAAAGAGGCAAAAGGGCTGAATTTTGATTATGTCGGCGCAAGTTTTGGAGCTACTGTAGCATTGCTAAAATTCTGGATGAAGAATGGCTTTTTACCAATGCATATTACGACGAGTATTAATGAAGTAAGCGCAGAATATTCTGTTACAGTGATAAAGCCATTGAGTAAGAAATTTGAGAGAGAATTTATAAAGATAAGAAAGGAATTTATAAAGAGATTTATGTACTGGCTAATTGAACCATTAAGAGATTTAAATAGTAAAGTTGCATTAATGATTTTAGATTCTTATAAAGGAGAAAATATAGGACTTAACTTAAGCAATGTCGAGTTGAAAAGATTACTTGCCTATATATGGGATGCTGGATTAACTTATAGGACAGTCAAAGATTGTTTATTCAAACTATCGTATAATTTCTTCCTGAGCAATAAAAAAGATATATTGAGTAAGGAGGAGAGATTACTCTTACTGACCAAAAATTTGCAATGTAAAAGCTGGGAAAGGACAGCTAACATAGTTGGCAAAAACGTGGAAAAATGCAAAGAATTGCTGATTAATATAGTTGGCAAAATCATAAAGGAATTTTATGGTGATGAAGATGAAATGCTTGAATTTCAAGAAGAAATACAGAAATTTACTCAAAAAGGGGGCTAAAGTAGCGACACTTAGAATGGGAATAAAAAACTATAAGGAGGGAGAGATAGTGAAAATAGTCGCAGGAGGTGAAACAATAGGAAAAGCAAAGATTCTCGAAGTCAGAAAGCTAAGATGGAAAGAAGTTAAAAGGAAGGATGTGCTTATGGAAGGAATAAAAAGGAAAAAAGATCTGGAAAAAGAGCTTAAAGCGATATATGGCAATTTTGGTAAAAATAAGATATTTACCCAAATAATATTTGAAGTGCTGGAGGAGGAGTGAAAAATTTGCAAAATATTATAATTCTTTTTCTCATATCTTTTTATTGAACCCTGTTAAGAAGATTCTATGGTGGCTATTGGCGGCGACTGCTGGCGGAATAAATAGGGGAAAAATACTTGAAGTGCTGGAGGAAAAGCCAATGAATGCAAATGAGCTTGCTAAGGAATTGGGCTTAGATTACAAGACTGTGAGACATCATCTGAAAATTTTGGAGAAAAACAGCTTAATTACTTCAATGGGTGAGGGATATGCAAAAATGTATTTTATATCTGAGCTTCTTGAGCAAAATATTAAGCACTTCCATGAAATTTGGGATAAAATTGGGAAAAATAAAATAAAGGAAAGGAGGATGAGGTAATATGAAAAAAGTCTTGGCTGCTTTAATTGTATCAATAATTGCCTTGCAAATTTTTGCTGAAACGGCATATAGTGAAGATGGCAAAGGCTGGTCGCAAAACATTAAAGAGAAATTTGATAGACCTTTTTTCAGGCTTCTGTTTATAGCCTCGCTTATAATAAACATAGTTCTTCTCATTTCTTTGTTAATCATATACATCAACAGTTTCCTTAAAACAAAATCATCTTTTACTCTTGGTTTAGTTTTTTTCATTGGTGTATTACTTATTCAGAGAATATTGGTTTTTTACCTTCCATTTTTGCCTCATCTTTTTGAAACCCTTGCTTTGATAATATTACTCATTTTAAGTTTAGAGTAGCCTTCACTGTTCGAGTTGCTATAATATCTGCGCCTGTATCTGCAACATTCCTGATAATGATATCTCCAGATTTTACAGGAGCTTTTATCCTTATTTTCTTCACTTCTTCCAATACCTTAAATATCTTTTCCTTTGGCACTGGTTGAGATGTTTTTACACTTCCGAGAGGCCATTCCCCTCCTTCTACAAGAACTGAAGTAGTTATCATTCTTTTTGGAAAAAGTGCTTCATCTTTTGCATACACTTCCCCCCTCTTGCATTTATTTCCACCAACAATTTCAACTTTATCTCTATCTTTTTTAACCATTATCTTACATCCAATTGGACAGATAATACATGTAATTACATCATTCATATATTCTCACCTCTACGGCATGAGAAGAGAAAGCTTCTTCTGGAATATTCACATTTATCTTAATCATATTGGCAGGATTAGCCCATAGCAATCTCTTTTTCAATAATTCTTCTTTTCCTGCAATAACATGCAATGTCACTTCTTCCATTGGCTTCTTCACCCTCAAAGTCAGCGAAATTACGCCAGGATAGCTCACTTTCTGAGGGATAACATATCTAACACCTTTCCCTGGAATAACCTTCAGCTCTTTACTTTCTTTCCTTGCTTTTCTAATATTTTTGCATCTGCAGAAAGCATATCAACAGTATCATATACTTGAAGGCAATTGCCACAAGCAAATACTCCAGGAAGAGTTGTTTCAAAATTTTGGTCTACAATAGCTCCCCCCGTTAGTTCATCTATCTCAATCCCTGCTTCCTTCGCCAGCTCATTTTCAGGAATTAGTCCTAAAGAAAGAAGGAGAGTATCGCATTCAATCTTCCTTTCAGTGCTAGGAATAGGTATTATGTTTTCATCAACTTTCGAGACGATTACATATTCCAGCCTTTCCTTTCCTCCAATATAAGTAATGGTGTGGTTAAGAAAGAGAGGTATATTATAATCTTCAAGGCATTGCACAACATTTCTTGGTAAACCACTTGCATATGTAAAATCTCCACCACCGCTACAACTTCAGCTCCCTCTAAAGTTAGACGGCGTGCCATTATTAAGCCAACATCTCCAGAGCCGAGGATAACCACTTTCTTTCCAGGCATAATGTTATACAGATTTATGAAAGCTTGCACCACTCCCGCTGTGTATATTCCAGCAGGTCTTGTGCCGGGTATCATTGCATGCCATCTGGTTTTTTCTCTGCATCCTGTGGCAAGGATGATGGCTCGAGAATTTATTTTATGCATGCCTTTGCTATTCACAGCTATAATCTGTAGATCTCTGTTAAATGATAAAACCATTGTTTCTTTCATAAATTGCACACCTTTTTCCTCTGCAAGTTTTATGTATTTCTCTGCATATTCTGGCCCTGTCATCGATACACCTGTTTCTTCCACACCAAAACCATCATGTATACATTGTGGAAGAATTCCACCGAGCCAGCTATTTCTGTCAATAACCACAACATTTTCTGCTCCATTCTCCTTGGCAGATATTGCCGCAGCAAGCCCTGCAGGTCCACCGCCTATAACGGCTACATCAATCTCATTCATTTTCATCGCCTCTTGTTTGTTCATCGCCTCTTGTCCGCTTATAAAAAAGATACGAACTCAGTGATTTAAGTTTGATTTCTTTAATGTCCATGCCAAAATGCTTTTCCATAATTCTTACAATATGTTGCGTGCAGAATCCTCCTTGGCATCGCTCCATTCCTGCTCTGCATCTATATTTTACGGAAGCAAGTGTACGTGCATTCAGAGGATTTGTTAATGCTTCAATAACCTCTGCCTCTGTAACATGCTCACATCTGCATACAATTCTTCCCCATCTTGCATCTTTTTCGATCATCTTTGCCCTCTCCTCTACAGACATCTCAGCAAACCTTTTCCGCCTTTTTCTGGGCTTAAAATCATTTTTTTATTCAGCTCTATTTTTTCTGAGATCATTCTGACAACTTCTTTTGCAATGGCAGGAGCAGCAGTGAGCCCAGGAGATTCAATGCCCAAAAGGTTTATCATGCCAGGCGTGTGCTTGCTTTCCTCTATTCTATAATCTGCCCACCCTCCTGCTTCTGGTGGCGAGAGCTTGCACCTTATGCCAGAATATGCATTAATCACTGCTTTATCTGGCAAGGAAGGTATAATTTCTTTTGCCTCCTCAAGCAATTGCTTCATCATTTTTTTGTTGTACTGACATCGTCATCATCATCTATGAATTCTGCGGAGGGACCGAGAAGTATATTCCCTTCTATTGTCGGTGTAATATGCACACCTAAAACGCCAAGCTCCTTTACAGGCACAGGATATATCATGGAATTTATGAGATTGCTGTAATTTTTATCCAGCACCAAATATTCGCCTCTACAAGGATATACATTAAAATCAGGCTCTTCTATCATGGAAACAATCACTTCCAGCCTCAAAAACAACAACGCCTATCTTATATTTTGCCAATTCTCTTGCAATTGCACAGCCAATAACGCCTGCTCCAACAATCGCAACTTGGAAATCCCGCATTGAAAAGAATAGTTGTGATATATAAAAAAATTATCTGAATAGGTAGAGATTTGGGAAAAATTTGGCACGAAATCTGGTAAATCAATATAAATAAGGCAGAATTTTTTGAGCGGTGATTGAAATGAAGAAAAAATATATTGCACTGGCATTGGTCGGCGTGATTGCCTGTGCGGTGCTAGTAGAAGTAAATGGAATTGGTATCGAAGACGGCAAAGAATTTGGAAGAAAGCTTGGGAAATGGTTCCATAAAATGATGCAAGAAAGAAGGCATCATGTAATTGAGAACTATCTAAATACGACAAGAATAGAAGGTATACTCGAATATATAGATGGTGTCTATTATATAGAGGGCACACCCCTATACTTGGGCAATGATTGGTTCATGGATACTATTGCAAGAAGTGATTATGATGGAGATGGAGAATATGAATATGTATGGCAGGAATTGGAAGATTTAGTTGGAAGTGAAATAGTTGTAAATGGAGTGCTTAGAAATGGAACGCTATGTGTAAGTCACATAAATGGAATTTGGCTTAGAATGCCAAGAATGGCGGAAATTACAGAAATTGAAGGAATACTCGAGAAAATAAATGGAAGTTATTATGTCAATGATGTACAATTGATTATAAAAAGAGGTTTTTCAAAAAGTGATATAGACAGAGACGGGGCCTTGGAAAGAATGACAGAAGAACTCAACAGCTTAGTTGGAAGTACAGTTAGCATTGATGGCATTCTTAATAATGGAAGAATGGTAGTAATGCACATAAATGGCATATGGGCAAGATAATCTCCTCCCTCTTTTTATCTTTTTATTTTTATTATTTATTTTTGTAGTTAATAAAATAATATAATGAAGGCCATTAGCCAGTGGTTAAATACTTATATTAAAAGCGAATTAGGGTTATATGTCATTAGAAAAGACTATCACGTTCAACGAGTTCTTTCACATGGTGCAGGAGGAGGTTAGGAAGGAAATTTCCAGGAGAATACACGATGAGGACATGAAATATGCATTAGAAGGTGGGAAACTTTTACGCCCAACCATGTTATTGCTTTCATTTAAAGCATGTAATGGAAATTCTTCTAAATACAAAAAAGCTTTAGAAAGCGCAGTAGGCGTAGAACTTGCTCATTCAGCTTCACTTTTACACGATGATATTATGGATGGAGATGTAGAAAGAAGAGGAAAGCCAGCTCTTCATATTATTAAAGGAGTTGGAACAGCCATTCTTGTGGGACATAAAATGATAAATGAAGCTTTTCGCATTTCTTTGGATCACGGGGAGAAGAACGCCAGAATTTTCTTGGATACTTGGAGTGAAACTCTTATCGGACAGCTTAAAGATATAGACTTTAATGCAAAACTGGAGGAGATATTCAATGGGAGAAAACCAGAAAAATTGCTGGAAGAATATTTCAAAATAATTGAAATGAAGACGGCATCACTTTTTGCAGCAGCATGTAGGGCTGGAGCTATTGAGGCGGAGGCGCCTGAGAAAGTAATAAATCTGATAAAAGAGTATGGAAAAGAAGTTGGCATTGCTTATCAACTTGCTGATGATTTGGTAGATATTGTAGAAGGAAAGATAGAAGAAGGCATTATTATGCCCCTTATAAGGGCATATGGAAATAATGTCGATACTCATTTTATTGAAATGCTGAAGAAAAATGGTAAATCTATTATCGAGGAGGCACTCAAGGAAAGAGGTATAAATCTGAGGGAAATTTATGAGGAAGAGATAAAGAAGCATGTAGAAAAAGCTGTAGAGCTTGCATCATCTCCTCTTCTTCCGGAAAGCATATATAAAGAACTTCTTAAAGAAGCCCCTCAATATATTGTAGATGCAATGATTAAAAAAATAAATGGTGAGGTAGCGTGAGCATAGGGGAAAAAGGGATGCTTTCACCTTTTACCGTATTTACTTCAATTGTTACAGGTGGATTTTTTCCTTTGCTTGGCTCTTTTTTTGCTAGACTTTTTCTTTCACACATCTACTGGAATGGGGTTATTTTAACAAGTATTGGAGGATTTTTAGCTCATTATGTTCTTGCTCATACCATACACGATTTATATCATTATAAAATTGAGGAAAGACATACCTTGGATAAAAAGATGTTGAAGATTCTACTTGCCGTTTCTTCCGCAATCTTACTTTCTATCGCGATTTATCTTGCATATTATTCAGGGTGGCCTGTGCTTGTATTTTCTATTATAGGAGCGGTTGCCTGCTTGTATGCGGAAGGTTTGCTTCATCATGAATCACAGATGGCATTTGGAGCAATGTTTTTAGTGATAGGCTCCTTTTATGTGCAAGTTGGGTATTTCAAAGATTTTGACATTGGCATTAAGCCATGGATTGAACTTATTCTCCTTTCATTGTTTGCCTTCTTTAGCCAGTATGGATGGCTATTGTTTTACCGCTTGGATGACTATGGATGGAGTAAGGAGGTTAGAAATAAAAGTATACTGATTGCAAAAATTGGTTTGCTTTTTTTAGTTGCAGTTTTTGCGATGCACGTGCTATATTAAGAGAGCTAAGCTTATAAGAAAAGCTGTTGAAGAAATTGTTGCATATTTGGCTACTTTCGATTTACTTTCAGTTAACGAAATCTTTTCAAATGGCAATGCAAACACTGGAAGTACAAGCATTGTGGAAATTAAATGCCATAGCATAAAGGGTATGGCCAATATGTAACACAAGAGTAGTCCATGAAGGTTATGGCCATAATATCCTCCCATCCACCATCCAAAGTTTGTCCATAAATCATATACAATTATTGCTGGAATGCTAAATGCAATAAATTTAGAAAAGGAATGCTTCTGCATTAACAAGCCAAACATACCCATCAATGCAAATCCAGACCAAGTAAATAGGAAAATGAAATTGTTCCCTATGAAAACATCCGTTATCATCATAGTGGAGAAAGGAACTACAAAAGCAAAATATCCTCCGAGATAGCGACCTGCAATTAGAGAAATTATCGCAATCATGAAAAATACATCTCCAGGTATAAATACTGGCTGTTGAATACCTGCTATCGTAATATATATATTAGGCGCAGAAGGAAGAAAATGGTGGAAGTATAATCTCGCCAACACACCTAAGGCAATTAAAGAAAGAGCAGTTACAAACTTCTTCATCATGATAGGTATAGCACTACCCTTTAAATTTTTAACTAATTTCATTGTATCACGGAGATAAAATCCATACTCGGCTTTCCGCATGGCAGTGATTCAATGCTTTGTCATATGCAATTGCCTTTATAGTATGCATTCCTACCGCGCCATTCCACATCCATTCATACATATCGTTGAGCGGGAGGGTTGTGAATGTTTCGTTTGCAGTAAATCCGTTTGAGTCTTTCTTTTCGTATCATTATAATGCTGTACTGACCGTTCATGATGCGAGAGGGAATTCGAGTCAGGATGTCGCAGATATATACATTTTGCCTGTGAATCAGGAGAGTTGTTTCCTGGCAGGAACAAAGGTAGCCATGGCTGATGGAAGTTACAGGAACATAGAGGATGTAAAGGTTGGAGATTTGGTTAAGATCTATGATTTGGAGAAGAGGAGGATTGTAGCAGGAATGGTTACGAAGGTTTTCCATCACAGCAAGGATGAGATGGGAGATTACTATGTTGTTATAAATGATTTTCTCAAGGTAACTCCAAACCATCTACTGATGACAGATAAAGGATGGCTACCAGCGGGAATGATAAATGTAGGAGATAAGCTGACCGATGGAGTCAATGAGATAGATATTGCATCAGTAGAGAAAGTATACGAGAGGGTTCCTACGTACGATCTCGAGGTTGAGGGTACCCATAACTATATTGTAAGCTTATGTGATGAAAATATTGTTTCACACAACTACGGTAGTCAAAATGCCACAAGAATAATAAGGACAAAACCAGTTTATGGTGATGTTGCTGTACTGAAACTAGAATATGTTCTATATGATCCTTCACACCACACAGTGTCTAAACCACCAGGAGGTGGAGGATGTGGAGGAGGAGATGAATGTAGAGGGACATCATCAGGAAAAACATATACAGGAGTAACGGGAGGATTCTATTATGATAATCCAAGTTATGTATATTACTATCCTCCACGCTTACCAAGTTCTGGAATAAATCAGTTGTCAGCGTTTGGAATACATGCGATATCTCTTCCTCAAAATACAAGATATGTCATTCACATATCAAGCTATGAAATTGAAAACAGAACATACAACTATACAAGTAAGATAGAGTTGATAGGAGATGATTCCAATTACGGACTTGTAGATGGGAAGAAGATCGAGGCTCTGAAGAGCTTGGATTACAACAAGGCAAAAGAAGCTCTTGGAATAGGAAATTATGATTTTAACATAACTATTGTTGCGTTCAATGGAACTACGATACTATCATATGGAAAGGATTACAGTGAGGCGAGTACACTGGCATCTTACAGCAGGAGTGTAACGATATATCCAGATACGAGAGCATACATGATTGTGAGAGTATTCAAGTAATAAACAAGTAAAATAAATAAAAATTAGAGTTATTCAACCACTGGTATGTCTCCTGGATAGCCATCATAGAATACTGGATGCTGGGGATCTGGATATGCTGTAGCTGTTGTTTTAGGTGCTGCAAAGTTGAATATTTCCTCTGCTGTTTTATATCCACTTCTTATTGCCATTATAACGAAATATGAAAAAACCCCACTTCTGAGACCCCCACTAGCCCATGATTCTTCATCTGCTCTGGATGACATGAGCATCTCTGCATGAGGATACCTTCCGCTGTATTGTCCAGCATAACAGCAATCGAGTATAACAACCATTCTCTCCGCTCCAAGCCTTTTTACATAGTCATCTAGAAATGGCCATGCTGTATGACCCGCATACATGAACAGAAGAATGTCATCCGAATCTTCCTTTTTATCAAGTTCTCTGAAGGTTATCTTTATGTCCCAGTATTGAGATCTCTCGTATATCCAGATGTTATCTTCGTTCCATCCATGTTGCCATAAAACTTCCTTCATGGCTTTTATACTCTCCTTAGCATAGGATGCACTCTCCATATATATCAAAATTCCATACCTGTTTGTTATTCCATCTGGTTCTTCGCTGTAGTTTTCTCCATATGATTTGAAGCAGAAGTCAACACTTAGTCCTGACCAATGCTCTCCTCCATCTCTAGAAATGTGGGCATAGCCTTCTTTGTACAGATCTCCCGAGCCATAACTCCAGTTGTAATAATGCTCAGAATCTCCACCTTCGGCATAGCATACGATGCAGTATTTTCTCTCGAATGCATATTCTATTGGCTTACTGAAGTCAAACCTTATCCATCCCGAATTGTTGCTTATCTGCTCTGGAGTAAATGTTCTGCTTCTTAAAATTTTTCCAGTATGACTGCGTTCTCTTATCTCTATGGTGAGCGAGCCCAGATCATCCAAAACTGTCGAGGATTTTGGAGTGGCTAGAGAAGTAACGAGAGATGATACCCTGCCGAATCTTTTGAATATTTTAATGAAATTTGTTTTAATGAGCTTTGGTATTATTCTATCAATTTTTGGTGCTATCTTAGCATTTCCCTTCGCATTTTTTTCTATGTTTGAATTTCCCATCCTGCTACTCTTCTCCAAGTATTTTCCGATTTTTATCGATATGCCGGTCATTTTGTCCATGTTTGGCTTAAATGACTGGGCGAGCATTATACTGCCATAAATCTTTTCTCCGCCATCACTCTGGGTTTGGGATTGATCGAGTGTGCCTTTGTTTCTATAATCTCTGCAAGCATTGACTGCACGCTTAACGTCGATTGTAAATCCTACACCCCCATAAATAGCGGGTGTAAGCATTAACAATACTACGAAGGCACATACAAAAATCGTGTGCCTCATTATTTCCACCTCTCTACTATTATCATTTTTAATTTAAAAAAGTTTGTGTCTTAGCCTTGAAAATTTGTTTGTATCGTTAATTTCATATATTCTAAGCTTTTTAATGCGGTATGAGAAGGTTGGTTACAGGGCTTTTA
>VBQI01000070.1 GCA_008297865.1 Thermoplasmata archaeon | reverse complement strand
TATTCCATGCCTGGAATGTATAATGTTGCAATATGGGCAATAGATGGAAATGATAATCAGGCAATAGCAACAGGATATAAGTTTATAATAATTTAGAATTCTTCATACCCATTTTCCATATTTCATCTCCAAGATAATGTATGTTCTCTACAGCCTTTCCCTTTTTCTCCTTTTTCATAGTAGTTCCGTTCATCAATGCCTTTCCAATGGCTATGGGCATCCCTCTTTCGTCTCTAATCCATACTAATTCATTTATTTTTATGCCCTCATCTGCGTCAACTATGCCGGGTGTCATAATGTCTGCACCATTTGTTATAAATTTTATTGCTCCATCATCGACGGTAACATATTTTTTTGTTGGAACAAATTTTCTTAAGCCGGCAACAGTAAGGAAAGGTTTGTTGTTAATAAAAATGGCATGGAGTTTCCCATCAATGAGCATCACCTTTTTATCCTTATAATCTGCAATTTCAATTACACCTTCTATTTTGCATCCCAATTGTTCATATAATTCTTCAAGAACTTTCTTTTTTTCTTTTTTTCTCAGAGCGTGTCTATTTTTAAACATAAAACAAAATAATTTCTGAATAATAATTTTTCCCCTCGGATCCATTCAGCAATAAAATTAAGAAGAGAATAGTCTTATTGTAATATGTCCTACAATAAAATAATTAAGGAACTCTCTTCCATATATGATGAAAAAAGTATGGATACTTTTGTCACTATTTATTTTGATGGAAAAGATAATAAATTTTTGCAGAGGAGAGAAAAAGCAATCATGGCTGTTTTGGAAGGAGAAGAAAGAGAGAATTTTGTAAAGACGATGGGAGATATAAAAGAATTTCTGAGGGAAAAGATCGCAGAAAATATTGCTATATTTGCATCTCACAGGCATGATTATTTCAAAATCATCAATATTCCCACCAAAGTAAAAAATGCCCTCATTGTTGACTCCTCGCCATATATTCGCCCATTGGCAGAGCTTACTGACTCATGGGGATCTTCTACACTTATTTTACTCAATTCAAATCATGCAAAAATTTTTTCTGTTTCATATGGTGAAATGGAAGAGAAAAAAAGACTATCTGCATATATAATGAACAAACATAAGAAAGGAGGATGTTCCCAGGCAAGGTTTCAGCGTCTCAGGAAGGAAAGTATACATGCGTTTTTTGTTAAGGTAACGGAAGAATTACAGAAATTTGCTGATGAAAATATTATAATAGCTGGACCAGGTCAAGCAAAATATGAATTCAAAAAAATTTTGCCAAAAAATTTGCAAGAAAAAATCATAGGTGTTGTTGATGTTGATATAGGAGACGAACACGATTTGCTTGAGGAATCGTTACATATAATGATTGAAAAAGAAGATGAGAAAAAAAAGCGAGATGCTACATCATTTAAAAAAAGAGATTTTAAGAGATGGTTTGGCAACCCATGGCATAGATGCCACTCTACAGGCAGTAAGAAATGGACAGGCGGAGGTGTTGTTTGTAGAAAAAGGCTATAAGCTAAGAGGATGGATATGCGAACATTGCCAACAAGTGATGCAAACCACATCAAACGAATGTCCATACTGCCATGGAAAAATTTCAGAAGTAGATGTTATTGAGGAAATTATAGAATTTGCTGAAAGAACAGATGCAAAAATAGAATTTACCTCTAATGTAAAAAATCTTGGGCATGTTGCAGCTTTGCTTCGGTATAAATGAAATTATTTTCTGGGTTTTCTTAACAAAACAACAATTATGGCAATGAAGACAATGAGAGAAGAAATCAATATCGCCCGCTCGTTCATTCCTCCTTCCTTTTTATGTTCTATTCCGAACAGGCTTTCATCTGTCTTTTCAAAAATTTCTTTTATGACCTTCAATCCATTATTGTACTCTCCTCTCTCTATATAATTTCTTGCGGTGTTGTATTTTTCATGTAAGTTACTCCCATTAACACATGATTCAACGTCTACTCTTATTTTTGCTATACTTAGTGCAATACTCGCCATTACCTCTGCTGAATCATCGCTTAGCCTTTTTATATTTTTTTCAATATTCTTCAAAGTTATGTAGTAGCTTTCATTCCACATTTCCCTTACTATGGATTTTTCTTCATTACCTATGTTCATCCACAATTTCTGCATCAAAATTGCTTGCTTCTGCATTTCTGTATCAACAACTGTCATAATCTCCCCTGCTTTATCTATCCTTTTCAAAGCAATTTCCTCCATTTTTTCATTTTCTCTAATAAATACTCTTTCCACATTCCTGAAATTAACTTTGCTATGTCCAAATTGCATAAGTAAATTTAAGGCGAGTTGTGCAGCTTCTCCATTTTTATAAGGTTCATAAATATCTTTATCGCATATATGTACTGGAACAAAAATACTCACACATTGATCTGGGGCAAACCAACCCATAGCTAACTTTTCATTTTCAGGAATTTTAAAGATCATTGCAGCTTTCTTTTCACCTTCACATATGCCCCTTAGTCCATCTAAATCTTCTGAATGGAGACGAGAAATATTCATTAAGTCCATGACTGTTATTCTTCCATATTTTTCGTTTAGCATGTCTTCGATTTTTTTCTCCCATGCATAATATTCATAGCACATTTTCACCCTCGCTGTTTTTCCATTGCAATCTTCAAGTTCTATGTAAAAATTACCTACTTTGCCTCCTTTTCCTCTATCAATTTCTATCTTTTCTCCTGCTGGAATCTGCTTAGCTTCAATAAAATCATTTCCTACTTTAGTTATTTTCACTCCATAAAAACCCCCGAGCCTAATTGTCTGCCATTTCCTAACATCTCCTTCATATACTCTATCAAAATCTGATGCAAATGCAATCCTTTTCAGCAATCTGCTGTGCCATAATTGTTTCGGATAATTCGACATTACAGTAATACCATCTACTTCATCTTTAACAAAATGAAAAGCATCTGCTTCTATAACATATGCTTTATTTTTTCCAACAACAAATAAATTTTCTCCTATTCCTGGAGCATGCATTTTGACAACTTCTTCCAGTTTTTCAACTGCTTCCTCTTCGCTACTTGCATTTTGTGCTGCATAACGAAGCCAGTCAAAATCGTCCCATGCGTTTTTTGTTGGGTTAATATAAAATGTTGGACAATCTGCGTCGCCATATGCAATGCCCGCATCGCTTAAAAGCATGCCTGCCTTAAGCACGCTTGGAGGTGTATCTCCTTGGGTGGCTACTCCGATCAATTTATGTTTGACAATATAAGGAATGTTATATCTCTTCCACGGGTGGTGATATGTATACTCATATCCTTTTTCAATCATGCATAAAATTTGTAAGCCAGGGCGCGATGGATCGCGAACTTTCATAAAAAGGGTGTAGTCGCCAGCAGTTGCATCGTTAGTTACAATAATGTCCTTGCAAGCCGAGGCAATAGGTAAGAAAAGAATAAAGACTATCAATGCAAATTTTTTCATCAAAGGATAATGCATATTGAATAAATGTATTTTTTCACATTTACGGATACCCTCCCATTTTCAGGCTTGGATCTCCAAGTAAAACCCATTCTTCCACTGTTTTGCAGTCTATTTTATTTTTATAGGGGATCTAGCGTATTTTATATACGAAATTAAGGAGTTTGCATGTATAATACCAATTATATCTATTCCATTTGCATATTCTTTAAAGAAGTGTACATTTAAAAATCCTGAATAATATTGCACACAATCAGGGATGCTATCATTGTCATAATCTCCTATGGCAAAATAATCTAAGCCAGTGTAGCCAAGTGTTGCTATTGCTCCACCGCCTGACTTGCGAGTAAGTCACCATCCCCAGCATTCTGGGGATGTTTCTCCCTTGTAAATATAGCTGTACCACTCATTAAATCCTTCATATATCTTTAATAGATTTAAGACGCTTACATTAAATTGACAATTATGGCATCCTCCAACAATGCATACAGGGTACATTCCTTTATTGTTTAATTTGTGCATATCTTTTACACCGAAACCATCTATGCATGTTTCCCTTATCATTTGGGGGATGTGTTGCCCAATTCATTGGATTCCCGTGACCATCAAAGAAAAGGAAGCCATAATCCTCTTCTACCTTTTCTGCCCTCACTTCTATTCCTTTAATTTTTGTTCCTGCCGAAATGTATATGTTTTTACAAAATATGGTAACATTGGGTATCTGGGTTTATGCATATAAGCACATTTTTCTGTAGAGACGTCTTTTCTGTTAGCATCTCTTCTGTATCAAATATTCCAGCAAACGGCAGTAAAAAAGCAGGCTAATAAATAAGACGCCATTTCATGATAGTAATAGGGAGAATAGTTAAAAATGTTGTGAGTGATAATGAAACAGCAAAAATTTAAACATCCCTCTATATTTTTCTTTAATGAAATTTATTATATTTGGAGCAGGGGCTATTGGCTCATTATTTGGGGCTTTACTATCAACAAAAAATGATGTTTTGCTTGTTGGAAGGAAGGAACATATCGAAGCTATAGAAAGAGAGGGATTGAAAATAGAGGGTATAACAAAAGGAATTTTCCATCCAAAAACAAAATGGGATGGGAGTAGATATGATGTTGTTATCCTAACTACAAAAGCATATGATACAAAAAAAGCATTAGAGGAAATCCTTCATAAATTTGGTAAAATTCCTGTGCTCTCTCTCCAAAATGGGTTAAAAAATGAAGAAATGATAACAGAGATTATTGGCGAGGAATATGCAATTGGTGGCATCACAAGCCATGGAGCAACTTTTTTGCGAGCAGGAAAAATACTTCATGCAGGAACAGGAGAAACAGTTATAGGTGAGCTAAATGGTAGAATCACAGAAAGGATAGAGGAAATTGAAGAAGCATTTAATACTTGTGGAATAGATACGAGGATAAGCACTGATATAAAGAAAGAAATATGGAAAAAAGCTGTAGTCAACGTTGTTATAAATGGTTTGACATCGTTGCTGAGATGCAAAAATGGAGAACTTCTGAAAAGCAGGCATGCAGAAGAAACAATGGAAAAAATTTGCACAGAATGTATTGAGATAGCAAGGGCGGAAGGAATAGGAATTGGCGAAGAAATTATAGATAAAACAAAAGAAGTGGCAAAAAATACAGCTGAAAATATATCTTCAATGCTTCAGGATATTATGAAGGGGAAGAAAACAGAAGTGGAGGAAATAAATGGAGAGATTGTAAGAATTGCAAAAAAGCACGGAATAAATGCATGCATCAACGAATTTCTATTTAAGATGATAAAAGCAATGGAAAATGTGCGGCATCTGGGTTGACCTAACGCTCATCTGGAATTCGCGCAGGGGCCCGTGATGCCGCTGTCGCTCCACGCTTGCCCCTCTAATCATGGTTCATAGAGGTCTTCGAGATGGAGCAATAATAAATTTGGTGAGAAATATAAATGTTATCATGGTAAATACGTCAGTGGCAATTCTTCGATATTATCTCCCATGGTCGGATATCCATCGAAAATTTGTGGGTGTTGCACATATCTTGGATTCTCAGGATAATTTACAACTTTTGGGTATGCATAATCAAATGCTTCCTCTGCTGTAACAACTTTATCCCTATTCCTGTTGGCAAGTCCTGCAAGTCCCTGAAATAGGTAATATATAAAAACTGTATTTTCCAATGATAAAAAGCCATGATTTTCCTCATCCTTCTTACAGGAGGACATTATTACTCTTCCATCTCGAGCAATATTCTCCGCAAATCCTCCGCTTTTACTGCCATCTAAAATTACCGCCATCTTTTTTGAACCCATTTTATCGAGTTCCTGATCTAATTCATAATCAGATAATTCTTCATCAATGCCATACAATTTAATTATTCCTGTGCCATTAATATAATCCATACTTCCGCTAAACATGAAGAGCACAATATCATCATTATTCTCTTTTGAATCAAGCCAACGAATGGCCTCTATCACACCATACTTTGTAGCTTCCTCGTCTATAAGAAGTTTCACATGACTTTCCTGCCAACCAAACCAGCAAAGTATATTCTTTATATCAATAGCATTTTCATCTCCGTACCAAGCTTTTTCTTGGTTTTTGCTTTGTGGCACAATTCTTGCCACAAAAGAATTTTCAACCATATTTTCCTACGTAAGCAAATTATGTTTATTCAAACAATGGAATAAACATCGATTTCATTTAGCATGATGTTTAACATGGCATACTGAAATTTAATTTCCTTT
>VBQI01000010.1 GCA_008297865.1 Thermoplasmata archaeon | reverse complement strand
ATTTCATTCACTCCTTTTGTTAACAAATCTTCAGGGAATGGTGCATGAACTTCCTCAATTGTGTTACATTTGGTCAGATGTTCTTTTAATTTTGGTTTGATATCTCTATTAAAAGATTCATAAAATTCCTCAAGCATTGTCTTGGCACCTAACAATTCCATATCTCTTTCAAGTTCCAGTTTAATATATTCTATTATCTCAATTATATCTCTTATTAGAAGAGGATTATTGAATGAAAAATAATATTGCCAACCAAGAATATTTTCTTTTTTAAAGATTCCCTTCTTTTTTTCAAGCAAACCAATTTTCAAAAGAGGATATTTCATAAATATTCTTTCTCCCATTCTATCACCTTATACTTTGTCCTTTCCTTTCTATTTTGTCTATGGTCAATAATGATTTTTGTATTAATTAATTTATCGAAACGTCGGCTTATTAAATAAATTATAGAATAGTAGTGAAACAAAAGATAAGAGGAGGAAACTCTTTCAGGTATTGTCCTTCACCAAGCCCGATGATGACGAACACACAAAATGGCAACGATTATATCAAAGATATTTTCTGATACTATCGCTGGTTTATTTCCTGTTTTCTTCCTTATTTTGTTAAAAGTATTTTCCCCTCATTTCCATGTCATGAAATGCAAAATTGCATATAAGAAGAGAAGGATAGGCAAAGTGCATTTTCAGAAGAATAGGGAAACACTGCAATGTTTTACTATGAAAAGGGAGAGAAAAGGACTATTGTATTATCTACTCCAAGCTAACCAAAAGCCTATGCATTTGATTTACCATTTATTACCAAAATCCGCAGCAGGCAAATCTCTTAATTTTTGGGAGTTCTGAGTGGATTAATAAATAATTTATGTCGATGATTGGGCAAAAACATTTTACTAAACCCCCTATTCCATATACACTTCAACACAAGGACTATAAATTGCTGTATATTTATGAAATATGAAAGTGGTTTGGTTAGTAGCAATCCTATTGCTATTGCCAAATACCATTTCTTCAGATGAAAGGCATATTATAAAAAACGTGCCATATGTTGCTCAATCAAAAAATGACTTATATTGCAACTATGCATGCTGTGCAATGCTTTTACAATATTATGGAATCAACACTTCACTATATGAAATTCTGCACAATGCTGGGCTTGGTTATTCTCTTTCAGCTCGCCCCAGGGTAATACCTCGCCCCACGGATGATTTTCCTTATCCTATTGGCTTGCCTCGCCATTTCAGATGCTGGTGCGGGCAAGAAACGTCTCTGGGCGAAGAAGATGCAAAATTTTTAGCCTCTCTATATAACCTTTCATGTGAATATTTTTATCCAGAATATGTAATAAATGAAAGAAAATGCTGGGAAGAATACTGGAATAGGATAAAAAACTATATCTCGGAAGATATTCCTGTAGCTACAAATGTTGATTTTACTATGTTGCCATATTACATAGAATTATTTAATTTATCTGGAAAAGCGTATCATTTCTCGCATAATATAGTTATTGTTGGATTTGATGAAATAAATGGCGTAGTATATTATCACGATCCTCTATGTGCAGCATATACAAGCGAGGAAGATGGAAAGTATGCAGAACTCCCCATTGATATTTTCAGGAAAGCGGTTTACTCCGTTCATTGGTGCATATGGAATGGGTGGGAGGAAGGCTACACTACATTAGCTTTCAAAAAATTAGGAGAACCGTTATCGAAAGAAAAAATATTTGAGTTAGCTCATAAGAGAAATATTGAAAGAATGAAAGGAAACGCTTCTGCTTATGACAAGCAAAGTTGTAGAGAAAATTTTTGCTTATTTGGTATAGATGCTTTAAAGGCATTGAAGAAAGATTTCATGTTTATGAATTTTGCAATGAGGGCCCCATTCATAATTCTGTTAATGAAATTTTATCCATACATGTCATTGGTCATTCAATCTTACGAATTTGTGGCCATGGAAAAGCATAATGTATCTCAATATTTAAAAAATTTAAATTTTAGTGTAGCCAAGAACGATGCAACGTTGTTGGAAATGGAGTCAAAGTACTGGAAGGAGATTAAATTTTATTTAAAAGAGCTAAACGAAACAATGAAAAAGGGCTTTCTTGCAACTATCCCCATATTGCAGAATATAACAAATACTATTGACAAAATAATTGATGTTGAAACAGAAATAATATCTTAACGAACCTCTTCCCCTTCGTATTCTATTTTTACTATTCTGTGATAAGGAATAGTGCCCTTTGATGTTTCCAAAAAATATTTTCCTATTTCTATGATATCTTCTCCTTTAACATATCCCAAATCATTGGCCTCTCCTCTGCTAACATACCATATAATGACTTTGCTGAAATCATATCTTTTATCCCACTTCAATTTATTGATTAATCTTCTCACAAAAATTTTATATACCTCCTCCTATATTAGAATTTACTCTTTTGAGGTGTATCATGGAAAGTAAGAAAGGAACAACCACACTTGGGCTGGTATGTAAAGATGGTATAGTGGCTGCTGCCGAGCATCGTGCCACTATGGGGACAATGATTGCTCATAAGGTAGCAAAGAAAATATTCAAAATAGATGAGCATTTACTGCTCACCACCGCCGGCTTAGTTGGGGATGCTCAGATTCTGGCAAGATTTTTGAAAGTTGAAGCCGAGTTATATAAGCTCGAAAGAGAGGAAAAAATGCCGGTAAGAGGAGCGGCAATACTCATGGCAAACATACTTAACCAGAGGAAATTTTATCCATATTATGTCCAGCTCATTATAGGAGGAGTAGATTCAACAGGAGCTCACGTCTTTTCGTTAGATCCAGCGGGAGGGGCTATTGAAGATGTATATACAACAACAGGCTCTGGCTCTCCATATGTATTTGGTGTGCTCGAAGACCATTACAGGAAGGACATGAGCATTGAAGAAGGAATTGATTTGGCAATAAGAGCGATGGTGGCTGCAATGAAGAGAGATTTAGCATCTGGAGATGGGATTGATGTAGTGGCAATTACGGAGAAAGAATATAGGGAGTTAACGAATGAGGAAATTGAAGAAAGGAAGAAAAGAATTGGGTTGTGATTACGTTCATGCCAGTTGAAGACATTCTGAATAGGGTAAGAGAAGAAATAAAGGCAGTTATACCAGCTAGCATAAGCATTACGGATATAGAATTTGAAGGAGCAGAACTTGTTATTTATACAAAGGACCCAGAAAAGTTTGCTGAGCAAAATGAGCTGGTAAGAGAGCTTGCAAAAAAACTACAAAAAAGAATAGTAGTTAGAGCAGACCCATCTGTTCTGGAAGAAATTGATAAAGCAAGAGAAAAAATACAGGAACTTATTCCTCCAGATGCAAAGCTCGTTAACATATATTTTGAACCAGATGTTGGAGAGGTAACCATAGAAGTAGAAAAGCCCGGAGTTGCAATAGGAAAAAAAGGTGCCCTTCTAAATGAAATAAAAAAGGCGATTGGATGGACTCCCAAGGTAATAAGAGCGCCCCCCATGCCATCAAAAACTGTTCAGGATGTGAGAAGATATTTACGTATGGTGGCAGAGGACAGAATACAATTTTTAAGAAGACTTGGAAGAAGACTTCATAGAGGGGTTAGCGAGGGAGAGAAATGGATTAGAATAACATCTCTTGGAGGCTATAGAGAAGTTGGTCGTTCTTGTACATTACTTTCAACCCAAGACAGCAAAATTTTAATTGATTGTGGCATAGATGTCTCCTCTCCAGATAACGGTTCTCCTTATATTCATATGCCTGAAGTTTTGCCTCTCGATTCCATAGATGGGGTAGTTGTCACGCATGCCCATCTTGACCACTCTGGACTTGTGCCGATGCTATTTAAATTTGGATATGATGGTCCCGTCTATACAACTTATCCAACAAGAGATGTCATGGTCCTCCTTCAGATGGATTATTTACGAGTATGTGGCGATGAAGCAAAAAAACCGCCATATAGCTCAGAGCATATAAGAAAAGAAATTAGGAATACCATACCTCTCAATTATGGAGATACAACTGATATAGCTCCTGATATTCGCCTCACAATGCATCGAGCTGGCCATATCCTTGGCTCTGCAATATGTCATTTTCATATTGGCGATGGCCTTTTCAACATTGCCTTTTCCGGAGACATAAAATATGAAAAAACATGGCTCTTCAGTGCAGCTGCTACCCACTTTCCACGTTTAGAAGCACTTGTGCTTGAATCAACCTATGGAGGGAAGCAAGATGTTCAGCCTTCAAGAAAAAAAGCAACTGAGCAGTTAAAGGAAATTGTTAAGAAGACTTTAGAGAGTAAGGGGAAGGTTTTGGTGCCAGTATTTGCAATTGGGAGGTCGCAGGAAGTAATGATTGTTCTTGAGCATTTAATGAGGGAAAAAGAGTTGCCGGAAGTTCCTGTATATTTGGATGGGATGATTTGGGAAGCAACAGCTATACATACTGTTTATCCAGAATATTTAAATGCAGATTTGCGTCAGAAAATTTTCCAAGAAGGAGAGAATCCCCTCATGGCTGAGATATTTGAAAGGGTTGACAGCTATGATAAAAGGAGGGAAATCATTGATGAAAAACATGAATGTATTGTTCTTGCAACGAGTGGTATGCTAAATGGCGGCCCCGTTATGGAATACTTTAAAGCATGGGCTGAAGATGAGAGAAGCACTCTTATATTCGTTGGCTATCAGGCGGAAGGCACACTTGGCAGAAAAATACAGAAAGGATGGAAAGAAGTAATGGTAGGAGATAAAAGTGTAAAAGTAGAGATGAATGTAGAAACATGCGAAGGTTTCTCTGGTCATTCTGATAGGGCACAGCTCATGAATTTTGTTAGAAATGTCTCGCCGAAACCGCGTAGAATCATTGTAAATCATGGAGATGAAACAAAATGTGTTGATTTGGCGGCAAGCATTCATAGGAAATTTGGCATAAAAACATTAGCTATAAAAAATCTCGAGACGGTCAGATTCAGGTAATAATTTATAAATAATCAAATAATTATACCTAAGGTGAAATATCATGGCGAAAAAAGGAGTGCTTAGCATTATTTTTGTTTCACTCGTGGCAGTAAGCTTGTTGCAAGTTGTTGGAGCTGATGATGGGCTTGTAGTGGATTTTGTATATGATCCAAATTATCCCCTTACTTTAGAACCTATTACTTTTGTAGATAGATCTACATATAATGGAGAAGATGTATCAAACTTTGTGTGTAATCGTTCATGGGACTTCGGTGACGGAACCGTACTTTATAATACACCCCCCTTGGTTTATCATACATATGCAAAAGCAGGAACATATAATGTTACTCACACTGTAGTTATTTATGAAAATGAAACAGTTATTGCCATAGGCTCATCAACACAAACAATAGATGTCAGAAATAGAAATCCAGTTGCAAAATTTTATTGGAAGAGACAAGGAGATATTATTATGTTCCTTGACTATTCCCATGATTTAGATGGAGAAATTGTTTCATGGCACTGGGATTTTGGAGATGGAAATACAAGTACAAAACAAAATCCACTTCACATATATGCGGTAGATGATGTATATTTGGTTAATTTAACTGTAGAAGATGATGATGGAGGAAAAAATACAACAATAAGGGCAATTAACACACTGAATAATCCGCCAATAACAGATTTCACCTATTATCCAGTTTATCCAACAGATTTGGATACAATTAATTTTACAAGTTTAAGCTATGACGTAGACGGCTACATAGCAAACTGGACATGGGATTTTGGAGATGGAAATGTAAGCTATGAACAGAATCCACAACATAAGTATGCAGATAATGGAGAATATACTGTCCGCTTGACAACCATCGATGACAATGGAGCGATCAATGACATAAAGAAGGTTATAACAGTTCTTAATATTCCTCCAATTGTAAATTTCTCTTGGACACCATTATATCCAGTGCCATATATGAACGTGACATTCAACGCCTCCGCCTCCCATGATTTAGATGGAGAAATAATAAGATATGAATGGGATTGGAATGGAGATGGAATATTTGATGAAAACACGACTCAGCCAATGATAAATCATTCTTGGGATAGTAAAGGCGTGTATAACATAACTTTAAGACTTACAGATGATGACAATGCAACATCAAGTTTATCTAAAAAACTTTTCATTGCTGACTTCTATGTAGATGATGATTTCAACGAAAGCACGCCTGGATGGAACATTACCCATTTCAACAATATACAGGACGCCGTCGATAAAGCTACAGATGGCACGGTCATCTATGTACTTGAAGGGACATATTACGAAGATGTTATCATTGATGAAGGGGTTGTCATCATAGGAAAAAATGCCACTGTAAGTGGAGGGGTGTGCTCGCTATATATTCAGGATAACAATGTAAATATTACAAATTTAATAATAACAAACTCTACTACAGGAATTAATATTTCAGCTGACTTTGCTATCATACAAAACTGCAAATTGGCGAATAACGAGATTGGAATAATAATAAATGGTGACGGAAGCAAAGTAGAAAATACAGAGATAACATCATATAATACATCGCTCCTTATTTATGGAAATGGAAATGAATTTATAGGAAATGTTATCGAAGGAGGAATATATGGTGCAAATGTATATGGCAACGATAACAGATTTATTGAGAATGAGATGGGTTCGAATGCTTTCTACGGATTATATTTACATGGAGAAAATAATGAAATAGCAGATAATAGCATAAAATTATGTTCATATGGCATATATCTGGCAAATAGTAATACAATTTATGATAATTATATTACGTTAAATGGCTTCGGCATATATTCTGCAATAAACGCACTGCTGTTATACAACAAAATCGAGGACAACTATTATGGTATATATGCCGTTGATTCCATCGGCATATATGATGCAACATTTAAAGATAATACAATTGCCATTTATTCAAATTATATTTTTGCCAGCAATCTTCATATTGAAGGAGGGGGAAAGGGAATTAAATACGAACAGGGAGAGATAAGAAATAGCTTAATAAAAGATGCAGAAACTGGAATAGAAGTGGGAAATGGTACCATCTCCGGTTGCACAATATTGAGTTGTAATGTTGGAATAAAAGGAAATTATAGCATTATCCTTAACTGCAACATTTCTTTCAATGTGCTGGGGATATATTTAGCAAATGGCACAGTATACAACTGCTCTTTATATAAAAATGAAAGAGGAATGAAAGTAGCGAACAGTTTGATTGTTAATGTTTCATTTGATGAAAATGAAAATGGTTTGGAGCTTAGAAATGAAAATACTATTTTTAATGTATCTCTTTTGCAAAATAGCAACGGCATATTAGTAAAAGGAGAAAACAATGCAATTATTAATTCAACGGCGGAATATAATGGAATTGGAATAATTGTAGAAAGCTCTCACAATTTAATAAAGGAGAATTATATTGCCTATAATACATATGGTTTAAAAATACTCTCAGCTCCATACAATACATTGTTTAGCAATACTTTCGTTGGAAATAGCTACCACTTAGACATGGAGGGGAGTAAATTAATGCATTTCTATGAAACAATCGCCGAAAACAATACCGCTGATGGAAAACTTTTCTTGTATCTCATTAACGCATCAGGCATGGAGTTTTCAGGAAGTTATGGATACTTTGCATTGATTAATTGTATGGATATTTTTATTAATGGGCTTAATGTATTTCATAATGGAGAAGGGCTCTTACTTGTTGAATGTAGGAATGTATATGTGGACGATGGTAACTTCAGTTATAACGTCGATGGAATATATGTTCTAAATGGAGAAGACATATCTCTTGTGCATATAGAAGCAATGGATAATATAAATGGAATATCATGTAAAACACCTTCTAACTTGCTTATATTCCATTGCAAAGCTAAAGGGAATGTGAAGGGAATAAATGTTTTCAATATGGAGAGTAAAGAGATAAGGTTAACCATTCATAACGTTTCGCTACAGGAAAATGGAATTGCATTGAATATAGAAAATAGCATGAAAGTAAGCATAGAAAATATAAAGACAATGCAGAATGTAGTAGATGCTGTCTTTTATAATAGCGATGCTTCTATTCGTGATAGCAAAATGGTGGGAAATGAGGGAATTAAAGCATATGATTCTTCTATTGAAATTTTCAATTCTACGCTGTCTCATTTGTTATCAATATATACCATTTCCTCTACCTTTTTCCTGAAAGAGAGTAATATATTAAATTCATCAACTGCAATAAATGCTACATCTTCTTCGCTTTATATCACAAAAAGTAAGTTTGCTAATAATATAGTCTTAAACATTTCAAATTGTAGCATGATTGCTGAAGGAAGCAATTTTTCTACAAATGACGAAATTAACATTTTCTCATCTTCTATAAAAATAACAAATACAACATTCTATCAGAACATTAATGGTTTGCGAGCATTTAACTCGGATGGCATTATTGAAAACTGTACATTTTCAATGAATGATAAAGGGGTAGTTAGCAAAAATTCTTCTATAGATATGAGAAATTCTTATATGAATGCAAACAGGTATGCCATAATTGTAAATTCATCTAATAACAGAATATTTGGTGGTGTATATTACAATAATAGCGTGGGAATCCTCATTAATGGTTCAGCCAATATAATTGAAAAAGTTCTTTTCCAAAAGAATGAGAGAGGAGTATTAATAAATGGAATGTTTAATGAAATCATAAACTGCTCATTCTGGAAGAATTTATATGGTATTATTGTGGGAGGAGAGAATAACACAATATATCATAATAATTTCATATACAACACTGTTGAAAACGCGGTAGAAAATGGCAACAATATATGGTATCATCCATATCCAGATGGGGGAAATTACTGGTATGACTATGCAGGAGAAGATTTGTTTAGCGGGGTAGGACAAAATGAAAGTGGAAGTGATGGCATAGGCGATATACCGTATGAAATTGATTCAAACATAGATAAATATCCATTGATGAACTTCTCTGAAGGAGCCGCTCCAATGCCAAATGTAAGCCCCAATGCATCCTTTAGTTTCTATCCTTTATCACCTTATTCTTTTGAAGATATTATATTCATAGACAATTCATATGATGAAAATGGCAAAAAAGATATTGTCTCGTGGGAGTGGGATTTTGGAGATGGAAATGTAAGCTATGAACGGAATCCATCGCATATGTATAAAAAGCCGGGATGCTACAATGTAACGTTAATTGTAAAGGATAGGGCAGGAAATGAAAGTGAACCAGAGATTATGACCGTATGCATAAAAAATCTTCCCCCATTTGCAAACTTTTCATGGTATCCAATATCGCCTTTCTCCTACAATTCAACAGAATTTGATGCAGGCTCAAGTTATGATATGGATGGCTACATTACAAATTATACATGGACAGTAATGGATATACTTGGCACAGTGCTAAATGTTTCCTATGGAGAAGTCATAACACAGAAATTCACCATACCAGGCAAATATAAGATAATTCTTTATGTGAGAGACAATGACGACGGCAATACTACCATAGAAAAGTGGATAGAAGTTAAAAATAGAAAACCAAAAGCAGATTTTGAATTTACTCCTGATAAGCCAGTAGTTGGAGAAGCAATAAACTTCACTGACTTTTCCATTGACATGGATGGAAAGATTATGGAGTGGAAATGGGTCTTTGGAGATGGCAGTATCTCATACGAAGAAAATCCAACTCACATATACAAGAGGGCAGGCAAATATAATGTAACACTTACTGTAAGAGATATGAATGGTGAAGTGGCATCTATAACCAAAACAATAAAAGTGGGAGAAAAAGAAATACCTTCTTTCGAACTATTTATATTTGTTTTTGCAGTAATAGTTGTATTTATGAGGAAAAGAAGATACGAGGAAAAGAAAAAATAAGCATTGATTACTCCTTGCCCTCTTTCAGGAAAATCTCATATGCCTCATCTGGCGTAGCATTCTCATGTACCACTGCACGAACTGCTTTAATCATTGCCTGCGGGTTAGATGACTGAAATATGTTTCGCCCCATATCAACACCTATCGCCCCTTCCTGAATCGCATTATAAGCCATCTGCAAAGCATCTTTTTCTGGTATTTTCTTTCCGCCAGCAATGACAATTGGCACTGGACAGCCTTCAACTACTTTTCTGAAATCCTCACAATAGTATGTTTTAACCATATGAGCTCCAATTTCAGCAGCAATTCTTGAAGCAAGCGCCAGATATTTTGCATCTCTCACCATTTCCCTTCCAACTGCAGTAACTGCGAGCACTGGTATGCCATACTCCTGCCCCATGTCACATATTTCTGAGAAAGCAAGTAATGTATCCCGCTCATAGTCGGCGCCTACAAGAATGGAGAAAGCTAGTCCGCTAACATTAAGGCGGATGGCATCCTCTATCGATGCTATAATTCCTTCATGCAAAAGCTCTGGGCCAACAATGCTTGTTCCTCCTGAAACACGTAAAACTATGGGTATGTCCACTTCTGGCGGAACACAGCTGCGAAGCATCCCACGAGTGAGCATTAAGCAATCTGCATATGGCACCAATGGCTCTATTGTTTCCCATGGTTTTTCTAAGCCAGTTGTTGGACCAAGGAAATAACCATGGTCAACAGCGAGCATAACAGTTTTTCCATCTGCCTTTATTATCCTAGATAAACGATTTTTCATCCCCCAATCCATTTTAATCACACTGATAAAGATAAAGAATATATAAATTCTTTTCCGAAGAGAATTATTTATACTCTAAAATAATCCAATTCATGCTTAAGTTAATTATACTTTTCATCATATCATTCTCTCCTGCAATTGCCTACACTATATGGATAAGAAATACTGAAAAATATGAGGAAGAGCCATGGCATGCAATATTCTCTGCTTTTCTATGGGGAGCAACAATTGCAATAGTCGCAGCTTTTATATTAGAGGTGTTGCTAGGCATATCCATTGCTTCAAAAATAAATGATTATAATGCATATTCATTTACCATGGCTGTTTTGATTGCTCCATTTGCAGAGGAATTTACAAAACCTCTTGCCTTATTTTTAAAAACTGTAAGAAAAGAAATTAATGAAGAAGAAGATGGTTTGATTTATGGAGCTGTTACTGGCTTGGGTTTTTCTGCAACAGAAAATTTATTTTATTCTATAACCTTTCTTTCGGAAGGAATTTTGGTGTTTTTAGTATTAGTTACTATCAGAACAATTGGAGGATGCCTTCTGCATGCTTCCGCCACCGCCTTCACAGGATATGGCTATGGAAAGGCATTGCTTGGAGGGAAAAGATTGATAACTGTACTACCTTTCTTCTTTATTGCAATAGCCATTCATTCTGCCTACAATTTCATAGTGTCATTTGAGTTAATTGGAGGATTTGCAAGCGTTTTACTTGCTATCTTGTTTGCTATCTTGTGTATAAGGTATGTGAGGAATAAGATAAGGGTTCTTGACAGCATTAATGCTTAATCATACAAACCATATTCGTGCAGACATATCAAAAATATATAGAAGAGATTCTTTCAAATCATGGCAAGAGAAGGCTATAAAGGCGGGATGGAAAAATATGATTTTTCATTTACTTCAATTTCACGAATTATTCTACTATTCCTTATTCCATTTACAGCTTACTCCTTGGGCTTACTTCCATGTTTTGCTTCCTTTATTTTCTTTTACCGCTTTTTTGATTTTGGCAATGTGCTTCATATAATAATTTTCCCTTTCTTTTTAGTTGCAGAATTTCTACTTTTTATAGTATGCGAGTCCATAGTGCCTGGCATTTTCATAAAAATATTCAGAATAAGATGTGAAGAAGGTGAACACGAGCTATCAATAAAGGATAAAAATTTTTTCAAGCTCGCCCTGCATGCAATGTTATATCGCCCTCTCTTAATGCTTCTCGCCATATTTAAGCTCCTTCCGTTACGAATGCTGTTTTTAAAGCTTGCCGGATTGAAAATCGGAAAGACAAGTTTAATTCCTGGAATAGAAATAATTTATGACCCATATGTAACGGAGATAGGTGAGCAGACTTTGCTCGGAGGCTATGTTAAGATCGCAGGGCATGTAGTAGAAGATAAGCTTATTATAAAGAAAGTAAAGATAGGAAATAACTGCCTAATAGGGCTTGATACTGTCATTTTTCCAGGAGCAGTAATTGAAGATGATGTTACCATAGGAGCTAAAAGCTTGGTGCTGAAAAATCAAGTGCTGAAAAAGGGAAAAATGTATGGTGGCGTGCCTGCAAAGGAGATTGGAGAGAAAAGAGAGAGATAACAAGAAAATAATAAACATACCTATTTCTTCTGCAATTCTATTATTCCCTCCTCAGTTATTATTCCAGTAATATATTTTGCAGGTGTAACATCGAAAGCAGGATTTCTTACTCTATGTGGCTTCCATGGATATACTTTCGTCACCTCCTCCCCGCATCTTTCCTCAATTTTTATTTGACTACCATTTTCAATTCTTTTATCGAAAGTGCTTAAAGGAGCAGCAACATAAAATGGAATACCATTTTCCTTAGCAATGACTGCTTTCTCATATGTTCCTATTTTATTTGCAACATCATAGCTTTTAGCTATTCTATCTGCCCCTACAATAACTAAATCTACTTCTCCATTTCGCATGAAATAACCTGCTGCATTATCTGCTATAACTGCATGCTCTATTCCCTCCCGCTCCAATTCCCATGCTGTAAGCAAGCCTTGTAAACGAGGACGAGTTTCATCAACCCATACAAAAGGTTGCATATCTTTTGCCATTCTTATTGGAGCTAAAGCAGTGCCATAATCAACGCACGCTAAAGCGCCTGCATTGCAATGCGTTAGTATGCGCGCATTTTTTCCAATGAGCTTTTTCCCATGCTCTCCAATTTTCCTGCATTTTTTTACTATGCCTTCTGTATATTCGCCAGCGACTTTAATGGCATCTTCTCCCTGCCTTGCCTTTTCAAGCACGTAATCGATGGCGTAAAATAAATCATAGGCAGTAGGGCGAGTTTCTTTAAGCATTTTTGCAGCCTTTTCCTTATCCTTTGCCATTGCCACGCCATATGCAGCAGCACATCCTATGGCAGGAGCTCCCCTCACCACCATTTCTTTTATTGCATAAGCAACATCTTCAGCACTTTTCGCTTCAAAAATTTCAAGTTTCGCCGGCAACTTGCGTTGATCAATGAGCTTAAGACATTCATCTTCATACCATAAACTTCTCATTTCCTTACCATTTACTAACATTTTATCCTTTCCTTTAGTTCTCTCAAGCTTTTACCAACTGCAATTTTGCCATAGCCCTCAAGCTCTACCAAATTTGAATCTTTCAAGGATTTTATTACTTCCATAGCAGTATCTATATCTTCAATATATTTCCCTTCTTTGCAGGTAAAATGAGCTATTGCATTTATTTCTTCTCTTCTATAAATAAGCCAGTGAAGCACTACATCGCAAGGTTCTTCTATTCCTATAACCAGAGCAATGTTATTAACTGGATTATAGTCAACGACTTCAACAAAATTGCTCAGCTCGCTAACCCCTTTTGATGCTATCAGCATTCTTTTTCCATATCTTGCACTTATGCTCAGGAGTTTTACTTCTATTCCAACACAAATTTTTTTAATTTCATCAACTAACGGATTTTTTATTTCTTCTCGTGAAAGAAAAAAAGTTTTCATTTCAAAGGAATCAGGCAAAGGAATACAAAATCCTCCTTTCCCTTATTTTTAAATTGATGAACTTCATTTGGCTCAACAAGTGCAAAATTTCCTGGTTTCAAAGGATGTTCATTTCCATCTCCATCAACAAGTGCTCCTTCTCCTTGCAAAACAAAAACTTCATGTTCCCAATCATGTTTATGTAATGGAGTATAGCCATTTTCCTTTATTGTAAATCTTCTCATTGCAAAATTCGGTGCAACTTTTTCATCAATGAGCCACTGAATCTCCACATTTTTTGCCCCCTCTTCATTCACCTCTTCCTTTTCTACTTCATCATATCTTTTAACGAACATAAAGATGAATGAAAAAGCAATTATAAAATATTTTCATAATGTTTTAAAATAAAAAGAGGGGGAATAATTTCGTTCCCCGGGTTATTTCATTCCTAGATTATTTTGTTCCCGGGTTATTTCATTCCCAATACAAATGGTCCAAGCACAAAGCCACTCGCCTGTGCTGTTGTTCCATCTGCCGCTACGCTGGCAGTCGTCTTTCCTATTCCTAGAATAAAGCCTGTTTTCACTGTTGTGCTTGCCCCAGGTGCAAGAGATGGAATTACACCTTCCTTATGCTTTCCAAGGAGAATAAGTCCTCCTTCTAAGTCAATACTCCACTCAACATTTTCTGCTGGTGCATTCCCAATATTTGAAATTGTTGCTGTGACTCCAAACCCTCCAGAAATGCTATCTATGCTTATTACCGCAAAAGCTCCGACGCTATCGAAGAATAAATCTGCGTTACCATTTCTATTATCGGTCCAGATTGCACCTAATTTGCATACATCTGCAGTATGGTAATCTTCCTCAACTGTACCACTTACATCATTTATCATTATAGGCTCTGACCATGTTGCTCCTCCATCTTCAGTTGTTGATTGATAAAGGTTCCCATTTTTTACAAAGATGCATACAGCAGTATTGTCTCCGGTGTGAACTACTTTCGGATACATTTCGTCATCGCTACTATTTGCTATAATGCTTACTCCAACACTATTCATTCCATCAGTGGAATAATAGCATGTAATATCCTGATTTCCATATTCATCTGTTTGGGAGACAATAATAACATTGTCATTGTAGGCTGAAATATCAATGTTCTGATCATTTACTGATGTATTAATTAAGCCCCCTCCTACTTCAGGATGAACTTGATAGCTATCATATGGCTCCCAGGTTCCAAAATCAAATTTGGAGAACAATAAGTCCAAAACGCCTGTTTCCGGATTTAAATAATTCCATACTGGATATGCCATATGGGTTACAGGATCAATATCCATAGTTGTGGATTGGCAGTATTCAAAAGTAAATTCATCTCCTCCGGTAGACCATCTATAAATCCAAGCATATCCATCTTCAGTAAATTGATATGAGAAGAAAGGTGTTTGTATTAATCCCGAACCATGATCTCCTATTATTGAAACGCCTCCCCAAGCCCAGTTTTCGACACCATCATCACAAGCGATTGCCATATCCACAAAGTTATAGTAACCGTCTCCTACATCGCTCCAAGTCCATCCTACAAGAGTATATCCTTCTTCAAAATCTGCAGGATTTGTACATTCCATTAAATAAAGTATACTCCCGTCTTCTTCATATGGATTTGGTACCATTGTTCCGAAGAATCTATTTCCTTCGCCCCAATAGTCAACAGATGGAAGTTCTGGAGTTTCTATTTGCCAAGCTATGGCGTTTTCAGCCCATGTTGCTCCCCCATCAGGAGAATAAGTGAACCATACATTATATTCTCCATCTCCTCTGAGATCTGCTTCAAAACCTATGAGCACATTTCCAGAATTATCGTTTGCAATAGCAGGATGAATTTCATCTGTCTCCTGACCAGTTATCTGAATATCTGTTCCAAGTGTTGCTATCATCTTTGGTCTTAAAATGTCGTTATATGTTTGGTAGCTTTTACATACCTCCTTTTCTATATGAAAGTTAGCTTTGCTTAAACTTATTTTTGGACCTACTCTCTCTGTTTTATTTAGCATTACTGCCCCAACAGATACAACTAACATACTCATTACCAGAAACGCTCCAATCTTCATTTTCATTTTTAAACCTCCAAACATGAAACTATAACTTATATAAATAAATTTGCTTTCGCCATAGGAGACGAAATTATATCACAAGATTCATTATCTCCTTAGGTGCCTTTGCTATTGTAACAAGAGCTTTTGCTTCCATAAAATGGAGCTTTCCCGGAATTATGAGAGAATGAGGTGTTCTTCCGAAATCCTCCTTAATTAAATCTTTAATATAGCCCGCCCTGGCCAGTGCATCATCTGAAGAAACACGTGCAACAACTGCAACGAGAGTATCCGTAGTAATGATTCCTCCTTTTTTTCTTTTTTCCATTTCAAGCAACAATTCCATTGCTTCATTCGCTTCCATACATTCATCTGATATATCAAGGAGGAGCAAAGAATGCATGCCTGCCATAGTATTTTCTTTTATTACATCATATGGTGAAAGAGGAAAGTAATTTTCAGAAGGCTTAACAATGCTTGCCACTCTTCCAAATTTATATATTTGCAAGCCCAACAAGCTTGCTGAAGCTGAAACTATACTTATTCCATGATAAACTTTTGTTTTTATACCTCTCTCAATTGCTCTTATACGAAGATCAACGTGGGTTGTCGCCGCCATAGGGTCGCCTGCAGTCAGAAGGCAAACATGCAATTTCTCTGCTTCTTCCAGCAATTTTTCTCCATCCTCTACTTCCTCTCTCTCCAGAACAGTTATTTTCTTTCCTATCATTCTCTCTATTTTCTCTGTTTCAACTCCCATTTTGCTTGTATAAAATTCTGCGTAAACTTTATCACATTTTCTTGCTTCCTCAAGGGCTTTTATGGTAATATCTCTTTCATCCCATAAGCCTAAACCAATGAAAGACAGCATAAATGGTATATATGGAGGCATTTTTATAACATGTGAAATGTTTATGCTTAGCTGTTCCAAAAAAAATGGCAGAGAAAATAAGGAAAAGGCTAATAGATAAAAATTTGATGATTGAAGGAGTAAAGGTTAAGAGGAAAAAAGGATATGTTTATTTCCCAATAAAAAGGAGTAGTATTGATATAGAAGAATGTAAAATTTGTGAAGAGGAATTTGAGGAAATAAAAAAGAGGAGTTATGAGGATATTTTGAAGGAAAGAGGAATAAGCATTGATTCTATCTCAATTGATTTTATAGGAGATATTGCAATCATAAGGTTGAGAGATGAGGAAAAAGCAGAAGAAGTTGCGAAGGCAATAATGGAGGCAAACAAGCATGTGAAAACAGTTTTTCTGGATAAAGGCGTTAAAGAAGATTATAGGGTGAGAGATATACAATTTATTGCGGGAGAAAGAAGCACAGAGACAATTCATACTGAATATGGAATAAAAATGAAAGTAGATGTATCAAAAGTTTATTTCTCTCCTCGCCTTGCAGAGGAGAGAATGAGAGTTACGAGACAGATAGACAAAAATGAAGTTATCATTGATATGTTTGCAGGTGTCGCTCCATTTAGCCTAATAATTGCAAAGTTCGCAAAACCAAAAAAAGTATATGCTATCGATAAAAATGAGTTTGCTGTTAAATATGCAAGAGAAAATGTGAAAATGAATAAAGTGGAAGAGATAATTGAAGTTATAAGAGGAGATGCAAAAGAAGTTATTGAAATGCTTCCTAAAGCAAACCATATTATAATGAATCTTCCTCATAAAAGCTTTGAGTTTCTTCCAGTTGCAATTAAAAAAGGAGAAATTTTGCACTACTATGAAATAGTCGAAAGAGAAAAGCTGAATGAGAGAATAGAAGAGATAAAAAAGTTGGCGAAAGAAATGGGCCATAAAATAGAGATAAAAAATGTAAGGAAAGTGGGAAGCTATTCCCCTTCTAAGGATAAATTTGGGATGGAGTTATGTGTTAAGTAAATTATATGTTAAGTAAATCTATATTTTCCATTGCCTTCGCAACAAGCTTTGCACTCTCCTCTAAATCTCGTAAGCTTATCACTTCAACACCAGAATGCATATAGCGTGTAGGCACACTCACCACGCCAGACGGTATACCTGCTTTTGTAATATGAATTACTGCAGCATCTGTTGTTCCGCCTTCCGCCACCTCAAGCTGGTATTTTATTCCCTCCTTTTTTGCAGTTTCCTCAAGCCATCTAAGAACATTTTTTTGGGCAATAAGTCCTCTTCCAGAAGCATCTGCTACAGTTATAACTGCTCCCCTATCAACTTTTATCTGGCTATCTTTTTCTTCTATTCCAGGATGATCCCCTGCCACTGCCACCTCGCAGACAATTGCCACATCTGGAGATAGGCGATATGCAGATGTTCTCGCCCCTTTTAGCCCAACTTCTTCCTGCACAGTTCCTACGGCATAGATAGTTGCATTACTTTTTGTTCTCTTCACTGCTTCAATCATCATCGCTATGCCAACTCTATCATCCAATGCCTTTCCTGTGATTCTATCATTGATTAACTCCCTCATTTCCATGTCTAAGGTTATTGGTGTGCCAAGTTTTATCCCTTCTGCTTCTACTTCCTCCTTGCTTTTTGCCCCAATATCAATGAACATATTTTCAACACTTACTGCTTTTTTCCTTTCTTCCTCTTTCATGATATGAGGTGGTTTACTTCCTATAACTCCGTATCTTTTTCCTTTTTCTCCATGAAGAACAACCCTGCTATTGAGCAATGTTTGGTCAAACCATCCTCCAAATTTTATAAACCTTATGAAACCATTTTTATCTATACTTTTGACCATGAGACCAATTTCATCCATGTGGGCAGCTAACATTATAGCTGGCTTATCGCCATCTTTTATAGCAATTATATTTCCCATCGAATCTGTTTTTATTTCGTTTACATATCCAGCAAGCTCTTCCTTTATTATCTCTCTTATTTCATCTTCATATCCAGAAATTCCGTGAGCATTACATAATCTTTTCAAAAGTTCCTTCATGAGAAGATATTCTAAAAATGTATTAAAATATTAGCCCCCCGTAGGAGCAAGGAAAATTGCCACTTCATCGCCATCCTTTATTTTATCTTTTAAAGTTGCCTGTCTGTGATTTATGGAAAAGAGTAAATGCTCTTTCAATTTTCTTAGAGCATCTTCTTTTTCCAATAGGAAATTGAACAAATCCTCTAAATTTTCAAAAGGTTCGTTGCATATTATTTCTTTTCCAAATCTTTCCCTCAGTTTTCCAAAGAATTTTATTTTTATCATAAATAATTTTAAATATCAATATTCTTATTAAACTTTATGAAAGCATTTGCTTTGGCAACTACAGCTGTTGTCTTAGGAGTTGCATTTCTTGGGTCCGCAACTACATGCCAACTTCCAGTTGGATATGAAATAGTAGATGTTTCAGTTAATGTAAATGCATCTTTTCTGGCGCCAGTGCCAATTAACTATACTGTTGTTCCCTTGACAGCAACACATTCTATATACATTGGAAGTCATCAATTCTTTTATGCAATTGAAGACTAACCTTTTTCTTTTCCCCATTTTTATTGCTAGAAAATATATTTATATGAAAAATATATTTCTTGCAAGGTGATTCATTGGGGAACGTGAAACCTGCATATATCAAAAGACTTGCTCTCGAGCTGTTGGAAAAATTTCCAGATGAGTTTAGCAAGGATTTCGAAAAGAATAAGGTGTTAGTAACAAAACTATCCACCATAAGTACAAAAAATATAAGAAACAGAGTTGCTGGATACATTACAAGGATAGTTGAAGATAGGAAAAAAGAAAATGAAGAAGAAAGTTGAGGAGGCAATAGAGGAAATAAAAAAGGGCAATTTTATTTTGGTATACGATGCCGATGGGCGTGAAGAAGAGACCGATTTTTTCATTTCGGCAGAATTTGTTAAGCCCGAATCAATTTATAGAATGAGAAAAGATGGAGGGGGGCTTATTTTTATCATGCTTCGTTATGCAGAAGCAAAAAAGCTTGGATTGCCATATCTTGCAGATGTAATTTATAAATGTGCAAATAGGTGGCCTGTATTCAAAGAGCTTATACCAAATGATATTCCATATGATACAAAGTCATCCTTTTCTCTTACAATAAATCATCGCAAAACATTTACAGGTATAAGAGATGTAGACAGGGCTTTAACTATATCCAAGTTTGCAGAATTGGTGAAAGGTATAGAGAATATGAGTGAAATCGAAGCACAGCGCATATTTGGCGAGAATTTCAGAAGCCCCGGGCATGTGCCAATTTGCATTGCCACCAAAAATTTACTGAAGGAAAGGAGAGGACATACAGAACTTGGAATAGCAGTAGCTGAAATGGCAGGCGTGGCGCCAGTAATGGCAGGATGCGAAATGCTTGATTTTGGAGAAAGTTTGAAAAAGGAGAAGGCAATGGAATATGCCAAAAAGCATGGCTTTATATTTCTTGAAGGATGGGAAATTGTTGAAGCGTGGGAAAAATGGCAAGAGTGATGGCATCTGGAGTATTTGATTTAATTCATATTGGACATCTCTATTATCTGGAAGAGGCAAAAAAATATGGAGAGGAGCTTATCGTTGTCATTGCCTGTGATGAAACGGTGAGGAAAAAAAAGCATGAGCCAATTATGCCTGCTGAGGAAAGGCGCAAACTTGTAGAAGCTCTTAAACCAGTTGATAAAGCTGTCATTGGCTATGAGCATGACTTTTTGAGGATAGTTGAAGAAATAAAGCCAGATATAATTGCCCTTGGCTATGATCAACACTTTGAAGAACTCGAAAAAAAGTTGAAGGAGAGGGGGATAAAAGCCAAGATAGTTAGATGTGGGAAATATGATGGCGATCTGAGTAAAACAAGAAAGATAATAGAAAAAATCAGGAATATGAAAGAGGTTTATAAATGAAGAAGATAGGCATTGCAGATACAACATTTGCAAGATATGATATGGCAAAAGTAGCTATAGATGAAATTAAGAAAAATGCAGTCAACATAAAAATAGAAAGATATACTGTTCCCGGCGTCAAAGATTTGCCGGTTGCAGCGAAAAAGCTCATTGAAGAAAGGCAGTGCGATATTGTAATGGCTTTAGGAATGCCCGGAAGCCAGCCAATAGACAAACAATGTGCTCATGAAGCATCATTGGGCTTAATGGCAGTGCAGTTGCTTACAAATAAGCATATAATAGAAGTTTTTGTTCATGAAGATGAGGCAAAAGATGAGAAGGAGTTAAAATGGCTTGCAGAAAGGAGGACAAGAGAGCATGCCTTAAATGTAATTGCTCTACTTTTCCATCCTGAAGAGTTGCAGAAGAAGGCAGGCACTGGCCAGAGGCAAGGTTTTGAAGACGTTGGTCCATTGCCCTGATTTATTAACCCCATCCAAATCCTTTTACAGTTGGCAATCCAGCTGCTTTCCATGCGGTTATGCCACCTACCATGTTATAAAGGGTGCCTTCGAAATTGTTTTCTAGAAGTAGATTAGCTGCAATATAGCTTCTATGAGCTGTTCTGCAATACAATATGATTTCTTTTCCTTTAAATAAAACTGTAAAGAGTTTTGTAAAAGGTTGCTTCTCTATAAGCTGTAATGGATAGAGCCTCGGCTTGTCATAGAAATGAGGAGTTGCAATTCTCTCTGTAAAGTATTCCTGAAATGTTCTTACATCCACTGGTATTTGGACACCATCATCTTCACTTTGAAGCATTTCCCATGCTTCAGTGACTGTAATGTTTATAATTTCTACATTTTCTACATTTATAAATTTACTTTCTGTTTTTTCATTAAAAACTGGAAAAGTGCATAACAATAGAATTGCAATGGCAACAACTATCTTTTTCATATCACTGAATTTAACAATTGTTTATAAAGATTCCCCCTCAATTCCAGCTTGCCAACAGAGCAATACCATTGACATTAATTTTTGGTATGTTTATTTTGAATCCAACAAATCCAACGATGAAAAGGCGGTGGCTTCCTTCAATTACCACATGATTGGAAGGATCTATAAGAGAAGTTACTTCAATATAGCCATCGTTTTCTAGATTTATAATCATGAGCCAGCATCTTCCGAAACCCAAAAAGAAAGTGCCATGAATTGTGATAACATCTCCCGCTTCCTTTTGCAATAATATGGCATAAAGGCAGACTGTCTGTTGTATCCTGAGACGATTCGCTACTGCCAGAGGTTATCGGGATAGTAGTAAACACAAAAGATACTATTATGAATATGCATAACACTTTCTTCCTCATCTTTGGTATATCATTCATGCATATATATAGATAGTGGGATACTGCGCGATATGTTTTTTAAGCGTTTCAATTTAATCTTAAGATGTGGATTGACGAGCTAAAAGAGAGGGAAATTTCCCTGGGCTTGGAGAGGATGAAGAAGGTTATGAATGAAATGCCTTCGTATAAAATCATTCATGTTGGAGGAACGAATGGGAAGGGCTCAGTATGTAATTTTATAGCCAGCATATTAATGCAGAGATATAGTGTTGGATTGTATACCTCCCCTCATTTGGAAAGGGTGAATGAAAGAATTGTGGTGAATGGAAAAGAAATTGAAGATGCGGAAATTGAAGAATATAGATATCTTAAAAAATACAATCTGACGTATTTTGAAGCTTTAACAGCAATAGCCTTACACTATTTTGAAAGAAAGAAGGTTGATTATGCTGTCATAGAAGTTGGCCTAGGTGGGAGACTTGATGCAACAAATGTTGTTGAGCCTGAGTTAAGTATAATAACAAATGTGGCAATGGAGCATGAAAATTTTCTTGGAAATGATATTGTATCGATAGCAAAAGAGAAAGCCGGAATAATAAAAAATGCCCCAGTTATAACAGCGTGCAAAGGAAGAGCGTTAGAGGTAATAAAAAACACTGCAGAGAAAAAGGGCGTTCAGCTATATATAATCGGGGAAGATGTGAAATGGTATGAAATTGACGAAAACAAATTTTTAATAGAAGCAGATGAAAGGTATCTCGTTCACAGTCCGTTGAAAGGGAAATTTCAGGGAGAAAATATTGGAATTGCTATAAAAGCAGGAGAAATTATTGGAATGAAAAAAGAGGATATTATAGAAGGGATAGAAAAAGCAACGTTGTATGGCAGGATGGAAAAAATTGGGAGATTTTTGCTAGATGGCTGTCATAATCCCCATGCTGTCAAAGCTTTTTCTGCTTCAATTGAAAAGCCTGATATCATCATATTTGGAGTTATGAAAGATAAAAATGTTGAGGAAATGATTAAAAATTTACCAAAGGCAAGAATTTATATTGCAACAAAAGCAAGTAATGAAAGAGCTATGGAAGCAAATAAGATTGCAAGTATAGGAAAAAAATTTGGAAAAGAATTTCTGGTTACTGAAAATGTTAAGGAGGCTATTGAACAAGCGGAAAATTATAAGGCAGAATTAATATGCATTGTAGGAAGTCTTTATTTGATTGGAGAGGCAAGAAAGATAATCAGGAGAAAGATAATCAATAAATAGTGGAATGAACTTCCATTTATGCAATGGTATAGTAGAAGAATGATTGCTCTATTAATTTTCTTTACTCTCTCATTTCCTGTTTATAGCCTAAGAGTAAATGATAATGATAATGACGTTGATCCACTTTTAGATATATATGTTTATGTGGAGATTAATAGAGTAAGAACAATTGAATGTGATAAAAATGAAACATTCTTCATCAAAACAGAAATTAATGGAATTGAAAATGTAAGCAATCTGTGGGAAAATGTGATGGATTTCGAACCAAAATGGATTGCCATGCAAAATGTGCCTGATAATATGCCAAATATTTCGATAAAAATTGAATTGTGGAAAAAAGATGGAATTCAATGTGATATAAGCGGTGGTAGCAACAAAAGCCTATACATTGTATATGATACGAAAACGGGCAGATGGAAGGGCGATGATTTTCTTCACGATGCCTCCGGCTATGGGCGTGCTGGGGGATATGAAGATGGAAATTACAACGAAAATGATTGTGAAATATGGTTTAGGATAGGACAAAATGATTATGACAATGATGGCCTAACTTATTGGGAAGAAGTGAATATATATCATACAAATCCAATGGAAAGTGATTATGGCAAAGATTATGACAATGATGGCTTGCCCATTGAATGGGAGGATTATTGGGGATATGACCCATTTGAAGCAGAGACACATGAAAAGCTGGACCCAGATAACGATGGACTTAACAACAAAGAAGAGTGGCTCACGAGCCAATGGTTTTCCGACCCATTTGCTAAAGATATTTTCATTGAAGTTGACTGGATGGAGGGAAAAAATACATTCAGTAAGCCATATAAAATGCCATTTTTATCCAAGCAATATTTATTTTCCATTTTCACAAAACATTTTATAACGCTTCATATCGATGATGGTTGTATGGGAGGTGGGGAAGAAATACCTTATGTAAAAGAGCCAAATTTACGCAACATTTATCAAAGATATTTTTTACATGGAATAAAAAATTTATGGAGACGAGGAATATTTCATTATGCAGTTCTGTGCGGAATTAATCCTTGGAAAAAAAGCGTCGCAGGGTTTAATTTTGACCGTGATGCATTTACTGTTTGCATAGGAACAATTCGTTTGTATCGTTTATCTGAAACTAAGCGAACAATTGCAATTGCAAGCCTCTTCATGCACGAGCTTGGTCATCAACTCGGATTATTTTGGGGCGATTTCCATGGTATAGATAATGAAAGCTGCAATTTCCCATGGAGAAAGGGATGGTGGATTTATGCGAATTATAAAAGCTGTATGAACTATCGCTATGCTTGGAGCTTAATAGATTATTCAGATGGCAGTCACGGAGAAGTCGATTACAATGACTGGGGAAATTTGGATTTTTACCACTTTAAAGAAAAATAATCAACGGGATTTGCAGAAAGATGGGTGCAAATGAATACTTTTGCAAATGTAACACAGATATATAGTGATGGTAAATTAGTTGATGAAGAACCTGATCCCTCTGGAAAAATTTTGTTGTAGCATTGACACACAAAAAGATTAGACGTTAACGATTATATTTTGCTTATTGATAACAATGTACAAGTAAATTTTATATAGAAGAATTATTATACTGTTCTGGTGATTAAAGATGTTGACAGGAAAACAACCAATTTTAATATTGAAGGAAGGGACTGAAAGAGAAAAGGGTAGAGAGGCTCAGTATAATAACGTAAGAGCAGCAATTGCAATTGCCGATGCGGTCCGCTCTACAATGGGACCAAAGGGAATGGACAAAATGCTGGTAGACAGCATGGGAGACGTCGTTATAACAAATGATGGCGTCACTATACTAAAGGAAATAGACGTTGAACACCCAGCAGCCAAAATGATTGTAGAAGTAGCAAAGGCTCAGGATGAGGAATGCGGTGACGGCACAACGACTGCGGTTGTGCTAGCTGGCGAGTTGCTGAAATATGCTCAGGATCTAATCGATCAGGATATTCATCCTACAGTAATAGCAGATGGTTACAGAATGGCAAGCAAGAAAGCTTGCGATGTGCTAGAGAGCATTGCATTGGAAGTGAAACCATCTGATGAAGGTATATTAAAGAAGATTGCGGAAACAGCAATGACGGGAAAGGTAGCAGCTGCAAACAAGGAAATGCTTGCAGAAATCGCATATAAGGCAGTAACCTCTGTTGCAGAAGAGGTAAATGGAGAAATGAAAGTTGATATAGATAACATTAAAGTAGAAAAGAAACAGGGAGGTTCAGTGGAAGATACAGAATTGGTTAACGGTATTATTTTAGATAAGGAAAGAGTACATCCAGATATGCCAACTGTTGTAAAGGATGCAAAGATTTTACTTCTGAACACTGCCCTCGAAGTAAAGAAAACTGAAGTAGATGCTCAAATTCGCATTTCAGATCCAGCTCAACTCCAGAAATTCTTAGAAGAAGAGGAAGCAATGATTAGAAACATGGTGGAAAAGATTAAGGAGAGCGGGACAAACGTTGTGATATGTCAGAAGGGAATCGATGACCTTGCTCAGCATTATTTGGCGAAGGCTGGCATATTTGCAGTCAGAAGAGTTAAGAAATCTGACATGGAAAAACTTGCAAAGGCAACAGGAGGTTCAATTCTCTCTGAGCTTGATGAAATAAAACCCGATGACTTAGGAAGTGCAGGAAAGGTCGAGGAAAGAAGAATAGGAGAAGACAAAATGGTTTTCATTACAGAATGCAAGGAGGCAAAGGCAGTAAGCATACTCATCAGAGGAGGAACAGAACATGTAGTTGATGAAATTGAACGTGGACTGCATGATGCATTGAGCGTTATTGCAGTAACACTTGAAGATGGAAAAATGACAACTGGTGGCGGCTCTGCGGCAATAGAAATAGCTCTTGCGGTGCGAGAATATGCATCAACTGTAGGAGGAAGGGAACAACTTGCGATAGAGAAGTTTGCCGACGCTATAGAGGTGGTACCACGTGCTTTGGCAACAAATGCAGGGATTGATCCAATAGACATTCTTATTGAACTCAGAAAGGCTCACGCTGAAGGAAAGAAGCATTATGGGGTAGATGTCTACAAAGGAGGAATTGCAGACATGAAAGAACTAAATGTTCTCGAGCCATTGCGTGTAGGCAGACAAGCAATAAGGTCAGCAACTGAGACAGCAATAATGATTCTGCGTATCGATGACGTAATTGCAGCAAGAGAGGTTTCGAAAGAGAAGGGCAAAGGACCAGAGACAGGCGAGGAAGAATTCTAATTAATCCCTCCTCTTTAATTTTTTATATTCTTTTCTGTTTATCCTCATGTTCGTTGAAGATATTGATATAAAAAATGTAAAGAGCGTTGATGACTTGGTGAAGCAATTTTATGAGGCCGGAGGTTTTACTGCAAAAAAAATTGGTGAAGCTTCTTACATATTAGAGGAGATGGTGAAAGAAAATTATTTCATTTTTCTTACATTTCCCGCATGCATAGTTGCAACTGGAGTGAGGGGTGTGATTAAGGAGATGGTAAAAGAGTGTATCGTCGATGCAATTATAACGACATGCGGAACTTTAGACCATGATTTGGCGAGAAGCTTCAAAAAATACTATCATGGCTCATTTGATGCAGATGATGTGGAATTACACAAAAAGGGTATAAATAGGCTTGGAAACATATTTGTTCCAAATGAAAGTTATGGAATGATAATAGAAGAAAAAATAAGAGAGTTTTTTGGAGAAAAAGAAGGAAAATTTGGAAGTAGAGAAATTGCATGGGAAATAGGAAAAAGACTAGGAGAAGATTCAATCTTATATTGGACATGGAAAAATAAAATTCCAATATATATTCCTGCTATTTTAGATGGGGCAGTCGGCTGGCAAATTTGGATGCTCGGTCAAGAAAAGAAAATTGAAATAGATATGTTAAAAGATGAAAATGAGTTATCAAAAATTTTTTTTAATGAGAGAAAAATAGGAGGCATTGTCCTCGGTGGAGGAATAGCAAAACATCATTTAATATGGTGGGCTCAATTTCATAATGGGCTGGATGCGGCAATTTACATTACTTCTGCTCCAGAATGGGATGGCTCTCTTTCAGGAGCAAGAGTAAAAGAGGCAATTTCTTGGGGCAAGGTTAAGGAAAAAGCAAAGCATGTGAGCATAGAGGGAGACGCCACAGTCATATTTCCTATGCTTATAGCATCTTTACTACATAGAATTCGATAATTGCACGAGACTCTTTATAAAATAGGAATGTATAAAGAAATGTGAAACTTGTTGTACTAGCTTTAGCATTTCCCCTATTATTAGCATTTCCCGCTGTTTCAGCATTTGAACTAGGAGGATTCCAAATTATGGATGGGAGTAAAATAGAAGGAGAATACCTGATAGCTGGATTTGAAGGAGTAATATCCTGTTTTTCTCAAGGTAGGCATGTAATGGACATAATTTATGAAAATGATTCAATTGAAATATCCATAAAATTTTTTGATACATTGCTTGAAAGAAATCCCTTGCTAAGAGAGGAAATAAAAAAGGCAATCATGCCAATTACTATAAAAGGAAGTGCTCTCACCTTAGAATATGATGGATGTCTAATTGAATTGCATAACACACCTGCAAGGTTTTTGGAAGTGAGAGCGGATAAAATAATTTTGAGTAAACTAAAATATGATATCAATGCAACAGATGCCCATATGATAAAGTTAGAAGGAGGGAATTTCAGTGCTATTCTTATAAGCAATAATCCGTTGAGCATAGATAGAAATATAACTGCCTATGGATGCATAATGCTATTTAGCTACAGCTTAATAGGTGGGGAAGATGAAAAGAAAATTGAAGATGCTTTCAGAAATAAATACATAGGAGGAGAGATAACAATTGTTGGATACGATGAGAAAAATGAGACTGACTGCATATCATATTTCGGAAATATCTCCATACAACCTATCGAACTTCGGGAGGGAAAAATAGTTCTAAAAATAAGAGGAGAAAATGTCTCTGGAGGGAAGGTAGTAAAAGTAAATTTGGGCAAAAAAATATGTCTTTCTGACAAAATTGAAGTGAGGTTTGATGGAAAAGAAATTAACAAGGCAAGCAGTTTTGAGGACGTTCTTAATCCAAACGATGATAAAATATATCCGGAATACTATCAACTACAGTCAGAAGAAGGGGTATTTATTTTGATTAGTATTCCTCATTTCAGTGAATATGAGGTAAGCATTGCATTTATTGTAGAAAATTTGGTTGGAAATGCAATGGCAATATCTTTTGGCATGCTCGTTATACTTCTTGCTGCCTTCTATATGTTTAAAAAATAACATTATTCTATTCCTATAATTCTGCCCTTTTCATCAACATCTATTTTTTCTGCCGCTGGCTTAGCTGGCAATCCTGGCATTGTTGTTATCTTTCCTGTTATTGGAACAAGGAAGCCCGCTCCTGCCGAAATGCGAATTTCTTTTATTGTTATTTTAAAGCCTTCTGGTTTTCCTCGCAGGCTTGAATCATCAGATAAGCTATAGGGAGTTTTAGCCATGCAAATTGGCAGAGTATGCAACTCAAGCTTATTGATGATACGTAGATCATCTTCAGCAGTTAGGCTATAAACTATTTTTCCTGCTCCATAAATTTTTCTGGCTATCGTCTCTATCTTTTCTTTGACGGACATATCAAGCTCATATAAAAATCTGAATTTTGGTTTTTGGTTATAAAGCGTGTCCACGATTTTGCCAGCAAGTTCTATTCCCCCCTCTCCTCCCCGACTATATACTTCTGCAACTGCAAAAGGCAAGCCAAGCTTTTCAGCAAATTTTTCCACTACTTCTATTTCCTCATCACCGTCATTAGGGAATTTGTTTAAAGTTATTACAAGTGGTAATCCAAAAAGTTGTATGTTTTCGATATGCTTCTCTAAATTTTTCAGTCCCTTTTTTAATGCTTTCAAGCTTTTCTTTCCTTTCTTAGCATCTTCAAGATCCATCCCCCCATGCCATTTCAATGCCTTTAGAGAAACAACTAAAACGACAACGCTCGGCTTTATCCCATATCTGCAGACAATGTTGAAGAATTTCTCTGCCCCCAAATCAGTTCCAAAACCTGCTTCTGTAACAAAATAATCAGCAAGCTTAAGCCCAAGTTTTGTCGCTATTAAGCTACTTGTTCCATGAGCAATATTGGCGAAGGGACCGCCATGAACAAAAGCAGGCACATGTTCTGTAGTCTGCACCAAGTTTGGCTTTATTGCATCCTTAAGCAAAGCTGCCATTGCACCAACAGCATTTAGCTGAGAAGCTGTTATTGGCTTCTCATCATATGAATAGGCAACTATGATTTTTGAAAGCCTTTCCTTAAGTTCTTTCATACTCTGGCTAAGGCACAAAATAGCCATTATCTCACTTGCAGCAGTAATCGAAAATCTATCTTGATGAGGCACGCCATCTTTTGGCCCGCCTAAACCAACAACTACATTTCTCAGATTTCTATCGCTCATATCAATTACTCGTGGCCATACAATGTAGCGAGGATCAATATGAAATGCATCTCCATGGAAAATGTGATTGTCAAGCAAAGCAGAAAGAAGATTATGGGCAATGCTCACTGCATGCATATCACCAGTAAAATGCAGATTTATATCTTCTGCTGGCATAACTTGGCTTCTGCCTCCGCCTGTTCCGCCGCCTTTTATTCCCATCACTGGACCAATGCTTGGCTCTCTGATGGCAAGACAAACTTTTTTGCCTAATTTGGCTAAAGCCTGGGCTAAGCCTATCGTTATGGTTGTTTTTCCTTCGCCCTCGAAAGTTGGATTTATTGTGGTAACTAAAATAAGTTTCCCATCTTCCCTTTTGCCCACTCTATTAAAAATGTCAATGTCAACTTTAGCCTTATATTTGCCATATGGAATAAGCTCTTTTTGTCTTATGCCAATTTTTGTTGCAATTTCTTGTATGCGGAGCATTTAAGATAATAAAGACTATCGTTATAAGATTTATGATAAATCGTTCCCTAGCAACAAGTAATGAAATCAGATAAACAAAGTAAACAAAAATTGAAAATAGCTTTATAAACAGCGAATAACTACAGAATTGAGGCGCAAATATGAAAATAAGAAAATTGTTGATTTTTTTCGTGGTGTTGGTATTTGTGAGCATTCTCCATGTATCAATAAATAATGAAAACCTGGCAATGAAAGGCTCTGCTCAATGTACTTGCATAGTCGATATATCCTCTCCTCAAAATGAAAGTGTATTTACAAATCCAGAAATAACTATTTCTGGATATATGCAGAAGAAGAATGTGGAATAGTATATCTCGACTATGTTCATGAATGGGAAAATGGGAGTGATAGCAATTCACGGTTTATTGAAACGCCCATTTCATCTTACGAATTTGAATTTCCAATTACATTGCATGAAGGGTTAAACAGCATAAATGTGGGTGCAAGAGGAGCATGTGGAGCAACTGGGTTTGATGAAATAGTGATTTTTTATTATCCAGATATTGAACCACCTAACATTAACATTGAATATCCAATAAATGGAAGTAAATACTGGAAGCAACGTTTCATAGTTTTTCATTGAAGTACAAAAGGAGAAAGAGAAAAAAGGAATCCCAGGATTTGAAGTTATTTTGTTTGTGACCGCAGTGACAATAATGTCTATTTCAGCGAGAAAATCGGGCAAGCATAAATAAAAGTAAAGTGTATTTTATTTCATGCACACAAAAAACATTTTTATTACCGGCAAGCCAGGCTGTGGAAAAACCACTTTAATAAAGCAAATTATTGAGGAATTAAACTTGGATGCTGGAGGTTTTTATACCACAGAAATAAGAGAGAAGGGAATTAGAAAAGGATTCAAAATTATAACCTTAGACGGGAAGGAAGGGATTTTAGCTCATGTGAATATTAATAGCGAATATAAAGTTTCAAAGTATGGAGTAGATATTAAAAGCTTAGAGGAAATTGGAGTTAAATCTATCCTGAATTCCTTGAGAAAGAAAGTCATTGTAATTGACGAAATTGGAAAGATGGAACTACTCTCTGAAAAATTTAAGGAAGCAGTTTTAAGTGCATTGGACAGCGAGAATAACGTTTTAGGAACAATAATGCTATCTCACAATCCATTTACAGATAAGATTAAGAAAAGAGAAGATACGAAAGTTGTATACCTGACTCCAGAAAATCGCAAAGAAGTTAAAAAAGAAATAGTATCCATCTTATATCAATCCACTTTTCATTAGGAATTTATGGGCTTTTCTCAAAACATCCCTGTCATTTTCATATGTTATTTTTTTTAACGCTTCTTCATATCCAAGCCATGCATAATCTGTATGCTCGTAAGAAAGCTTTACATTAAAAGTTTTGCTCTCCGCAAGCAAGTATATAACTTCTTTATAAATTGTCTTGCCCTCTTTTCTGTAAAAATAGTTTATTTTTTCTTTGAATCCCTCTATAACGACTAGCTCTTCTCTTTTCAGTCCTGCCTCTTCTTCAGCCTCTCTAAAAAAAGTTTCTTCAAGACCTTCATTTTTCTCGATATTGCCTTTAACAAACCCCCAATGTCCCCATTCGTATTTAAGGAGCAAGTATTTTCCATCTTTGAAAATAATTGCCCCACAAGACTTTTCAACTGGCATTTAACCACCTACTTCTCTTACCAAAATTTCTAAGGCTTCTTTATATTCTGTGCCCTCTGTATCAATAAGTTTTTTTACGTACTTTGCTAAATGTCTTCCAAAATCCATTTCCATTTTACTATACTTCCACTCCTCTCCCTTCAACCCAAGAGTAAATAAAAAGGCATATGCAACTGCCTTTTCTTTCACATCCATCTTTAACCCCCTTAGCTCTCTAAGTATTCCATCCCTTCCTCCGACTTTATATATTCTTGCCAGTCTATCTGCAAATTTTGCTATACCTTCTCCTTCAACGTTTGGTAAACTGCTCAATATTTTCTTCTTTTCTTTCATTTCATATTCTTCCTTCAATTTTTGGGATGAAATACCATATTTTTCAAGTAATTTTGCTGCAGATGGGGTATCTACAATGATAGCTTTTCTCTCTTTTCTTATAATATCCATCAATACATCTTTTTCCCATTCCTTCGGTTTCAGTTGCTCTACAAAGAGTTCCTTATTCTCTCCATAACATTTATCTCCAATAATAAATACTCTTTTTGCTTCAATCTTCCACATCACTTTCTTTTTCGAATTTTCCACAAAAGCTTTATCACTCATATTCCCAGCTCTATATGCTGTATCATCAATTTTTGCATTTAATGCATCCTTTATGACGCACTCATTGCATTCATTTTTGCATTCAATTTTTTTTATAATAGCTTCTATTTCTATCTCATCATCAAAAGATGGATAGTAGAAATACTGCTTCATCTTTACAAGAGAATTTTCATTTTTGCAAACTTTTATTTCTCTTCCTTTCCATTTCAGCTTTACATATTCCTCTTCATCGCATGAAAATTTTTTTGAAAGAAAATCTAAAAATTCTTCCGGAACATTTTCTGAACATAAAACTTTTTCAGGAAGAGAAAAAATGTTGAGTTTTTTCTTTTTAGCAATTTCCCTATATGCCAACATCCTTATGTGGGGCTTATCCCAATTTTGTAAACCAGCAAGAATTTCATCTTTCACCTTTCCTCTTTTTGCATAATATACATTTTCATTTCCAAATTTCATGACGGCAATATATGGAATTTTTTGGTCTGCAAGAAGCATTGTTGTTGCCAAAGCAGCAACAAAATTTTTTTTCTTTGCCATCTTCTCCAAATACTTCTCTTCCTTAAGTTTTGCAACATCATCTCTTATTTTTTCAAAATAACATGACGAGCATTTTCCGTTACATTTTGGAATAACTTTATATGGGTTCTTTTTAAATTCCTCTGCAGTTTTACGAAGCTTTGCCTCTATTTGCTTTGTTGCAATTCTCAGTTTAAACATAAGAATAATATTACATCTTTATTTCATTTTTTTGATTCATTATTTGATTCATTAAAAAATTTAAAAAGAAAAAAGAGGGGTAAGTTTATGGCATTACCGGTTCAGGCTCTACCCATTCTGGGCTGTAAAGAATCAATGTTGGGTCTCCAAATATGCACTGTACATTTGTTACTGACATGGAAGAACTTCCATACATGGCTGTCGGGTCATCGGTAGTGTAGTCACGCTGATGAAGCCATACATACTTAGAAAATGCCTGTCCAATTGGTTCACCTTTGACCACGAAGTCCCATATCCACCAGTCATCAAGCAAATCTTCTTGTGGACAAAGTCCTGTTCCTGCATTTCCATAATACAAGACTGCGCCATGCTCCAAATATATCATTGGTCCAAAGTGAGCTGCAGTTGTACATGACATCCATAGCTCTACTTCGCTATGTAGATTTTCAAGCAGTTGATCGACCCACTTGAAGTGTATGATATCATATAGATTTGGTTCTTTTGCATTATACCAGCAGAATCCGCCCCATCTTGCTGTTTTTGTCTGCTTGTCATCATACATGTAGCCACGCCATGCATCCCACCAGTCAAAGTCTTTTAAGTGCTCATGTCTTACTTCTGCAAGTGGGAACTGCTCAGCGACATTCTTATATTGAGCAGATATACCAGAGCCTCCTGTTCCGTGGCCCGAGTAATAACTTAAACTTACTCCTTCATTATATCTCTTAAGCAGATTATCCCATATGCAGTGTCCTTCATAAAATCTTCCATGCGAACTAAATGCCTGCTTCAATGTACGAGAAGAATACACTTGATAGCTCTTTCCATCGTTTGTTCTCCAAGTTCCCCCATCTGGGAAATTCATGAGCTGAGAAGTTGTAACATTCCTTCCTGGATTAGCAAATATAATTGCTGGATACAGTATGTTTCTGCAAATTAAAGCAGACGAAAATGCAGGTGTTTCTACAGGAATCTGTCCTGCATATGATTCATTTCCTGTCATACACCTGCCTATTGGGTCTCTTATGTCTTTATCACGAGGTGATACAAAAAGATATGCTTCCTGTCCTTCCAAGTCGAGACCATATTTTGCCGTAATCTTTTCATATATGCCATCATGAACTGCTGAATACCATCTCTTCTTCAAATCAAATCCTGGAGATGGCAAACTCTGATTCTGTATCAAATCTTTCAGAAATTCTATGAAATTGAATTCCTTGTGCATATGTGGCAAATGTCCAAGCGATCGGCATCCATGATAATAATCTCCACCATATTCACGCCATGTCATTAATTTGTCGAGTATGTCATATGCTTCTGCTGCTTCTCCTATGCTGAGAACTGGAGAGCCGTGATAAGCTGCTGCCATTGCTGCGGGAGCAAAATAGCCCTCTCCAGTTGCGAATGATGTGATAGTAATGAAATTCTCTGAGTTTGCATCTTCCTTAATTGCATCCACTACTTCCTGCATGGTAGTATATTCAGTGACACTTCCTGGAGGACTTGCACTGCTGACATGGCCTATGTTCACAAATATTATATTTGAAACACCAAGCTTTGAAAGAGCATCTGATGTTTCAGATGGAATCGAGTCTTCTTTTACATAGAGCAATGGTGCATGTTTTAATGACGCAATAACTGCACCATTTGCTGCAGATAGGCCAGCTGCCACTCTCTTTGGATTATGATGTCTTACCTCTGCAGTAATATGATAGTTTACAGAGCCACTTTCTTCTCCATAAAATGGAACAACAATAGCTGTCCACTTGCCTTTCATTGGATAATGAACTTCGACTGTAAATTCTGTATGTGGTTCTATTATCCATCTACGATAGTTATCATAGTCATGCTCCCAGTGCCCACCCATCCACTGGTGAATTGGTTTTATCTCCCCTCCATTCCAGTGAGGAACAGATGGTCTCCTTACATTACCATATGGATCAATAAGATATACAACAAGATTTGTTGGTTCATCTGTTGTAATCGTAACTTTTATACTACAATTAGTGTCAGAGATGGGTATCTTATATCTGTCTCCAGTATACTTTATAATTTGTAGTTCCTCTAAGCCAGATGGATTTGTCACATACGGAACCCAAAGCCCTGGAAGTACTATTGGGAAGAATGTGTCAGAATCTGGACCTGGGAAGTCATATGGATAAGGCCACCAATCTTCCATTATAGCCTCATATCTTGGAGTTATTACTCCTGTATCTCCTCTAAAACCACTTCCTTTAGCAATAAGATGGATTGCGCCCCATTTTGGACCAATAAACATGGGGACTCCAAGAACTCCTCCAACATCTTTAAATTTGGGGCTATCTGGTGTCAAACTTGTAACCTTTTGTTGAATATTGAGTGTCGCATCTTGGTCTACGATTGTTTCTATTTCATCTTCAAACTCGCTTCCATCAACCACCAAAACCGCAGTGCTTGAAGATGTCCATTTCGTTGTTGCAATTTGGGCTGATGCTTTTATAGGATCATTTGGCAAAATATATTCTGTAGCATTAACTCCGTGTCTTGCAAGATACGTATTCCAGTCATCCAATAAATATTGTGTAGTGTCATCAACTGTTCCAAACCAGTTGGTTATTTTATCAACACCTTGGTATACTATTGGGGAAACATATCTCTTACCACCTTCAATATAGTTTGCTGCGGGTATAGCTGCAATATATGCATACTCATCCTTATTGCTATTATCATCATTATTGATAATGAATGTTTGCGCAACAGGTGTAATATCTGGCTGTGGAACTGGACCAGGTGGCGGTGTGACAGATTCTCCAACAATCAGTTCAAATTCATAGGCTCCTGACCCATAAAGGAAATAATCTTCTGGCCATTTGCTTGTATCCCATCCCGGGAATATATCCAGTTTTATGTACCACTCACCTGTTACATCTGCAGGGTATTCAAGTGTATCATCTCCATAGTATTGAGCACTGTATACCCATTCTCCAGAAGGATTATACAGATGTATATCATAATCAGTCTTATCAGGGCATTCTAAAATAATTTTTATTCCTTGTCCTGCGTTAACATCGAAACTATACCAGTCTTCCCAATCGTTGGCATCCATATAACCGAAATATTGTCCCAGGGTTATATGCATTGCAGAAGCCATTGAATTACCTGCATCCTTTCCTGAGTTAGCATCATTCTGTCCATCTATTCTAACATCGAAACTGTATTCACCTGCTGTTGCACCATCTCCTGCATAAATGTGCATGAACCATCTGCCTGTTGAATCTGCAGTATATTCAACTGTTTCTGGTGATGTTCCTGGATTGGTTGATGAAGCAACTACATTGCTTGCAGAACTATCCAAAAGCTCTAAATCAAAATTTGACTGAGGAGTTAACGTAATCTTTATTTTCTGTCCTTCGCAGACAGAGAAATAGTACCAATCATCTGTATCTCTTCCTGTTGGATCAAGTTGACCTGTAGTTCCTCTTCCCGGAGCCCCATCTTTTATTTCTCCTGGATATATTGGGAGTGCTTTTCTTGCATCATTTCCAACATCTATATTATAGCCTGCGTCATTTTCTTCGCTGTCCATAGTCAGTGTAGCCGGCTCTTCTGTATCAATTCTTCTATAATGATCGAGTAAGTATGCTTCTACTTTATCATTATCATCTCCATTATTAGTATCGGGAGTTACAGTTATCTTTTCTTCTGTTGGCACGGAAGAATATGTGGTTTTAATTTCGCTTTGGTTGGCTGTCATCCCTACCATCATTCCAGATAATACCAACACTAAAACAACGCCTATTAGCTTTGATTTATATCGCCTCATTTTATTGCCTCCAAAATTATAAAGAAAAAGACTTTTATATTTGTTTCGATTCAGCAGGTAATATTTTATTAGCTTGTTTAGTTAAATCTGCGATCTTGTCTATTTCATTGTAATATCGAGATGCATTTACAAGACTGTCCAGAAGTTTCGGAGGATTTGGGGAACGGAAAATTTGGGAAGAAACAATGATAGCATCTCCTCCAATTTGAAAGAGGAACGCTACATCTGCTGGGGTTGCCATTTTTAGCGGACAGAATATCATTGCATTTATTCCTTTCTCTTTTCCTTCATTTATAAGCCATATTACTTCGTCAATATATCCCCATTCTGTTCTAAGTATAACCGCTCCCTCTTCTATACGTAGAAACGCATCATCTATTGTTTGCACTTTACACATAAATGGAGTGGAGAATTCCTTCTTTTTAATGTGCTTTATATTATTAGGGTTGCTTTCATCAATAACATGTACTCCTAATTTTTCAAGTATTTTTGCCTCTACAAAATGTCCTATACGACAACTTGCAATTACTGGTACTGAAACAGCATCAATTGTTTCTTCAATAAGATCTAAATCAAAATTTCCTATAAAGATTGCATGAGCACATTTGTCAACACTTATTGCCTGCTTTACATCGTTAATTTCAACAATAATTCCTTTTTTTAAATCTTCAAGCACATTCATCATACAGAAAATATTTTTTCTATAAAAAGGTATGCAGGGGGTGGGATTCGAACCCACGCACTCCTTCGAGACAGGATATCTCATCGAACCCTTATATGGCTAGATCTTAAGTCCTGCGCCGTTGGCCTGGCTTGGCTACCCCTGCACATTGGAAAATAGGTTAATATATAAATAATTTTTATCTACTGAAATGGAAGGAATACCTTAGGGGCAATTCATTTACTTTGCTTTTATAACGACATGATTTGCATACATATCCGATAACAATTTTTTCTCCAAGTAACGATATATTTCTTATCTTCTCAAGCTTCCCACCGCAAACTGGACAATTCTCAATTTTTTTATTTGTATGCTTCTTTTTTACCTCCACCCTGATAAATCCAGAACGAGCAGCCAGTATACGAGTTCTTTTAAGGCTGACTGTATAACTTGCATCTAATTTTTTTAATTCTTTCAGAACTTCCTCTCTCAAACTGGTAAGAGAGGGAAAACTCTTTTTCTTTTTCATTGCCCCATATATAGCTCCTCTGATTTCTTCCTCAGTAGGCAATTTATACATCAATTTGGATTGTTTCTTCATTTATAAATGCTTGGAGCGGGGAAAAAGTGAAAGAAATATATAGGGAAAAACATTTATTCTCAAATGGTTGAAGAAATATTTTTAAATCCTAACGAGCCAAATCCAAATTTTATGGTATACAAGGAAGAAGCAAGAAAGATAATTTTAAAAGCATTAGGCAGTAAAAGCGAATGCTTCTGGATCCTTGGGAAAACTGGCATAGGAAAAACAACTTTTCTGTTGTGGATCAATGAATTTGCTCCACTGTATAAAGTAGATTCAATTTACTTTCATGGTGGAGAGGAATTAAAATTTGAGGAGTTTAAAGAAAAAGTTGAGAAGAAATTGCAGGCATCTTTCTTCTCAAGGATTTTTTTGAGGAAAAAGTATAGTGAGAGACCCATACTTCTTTTAATAGATGAGGTTGAACATATAAAGGATGAAAATATTTTCAAATACATTGTCAGTAAATTAGACGAAACGGAATTGCATTTATCTGTTGTTTTTGCATCTGTTGAAATGGTGGAAGAAGTTAAAAAATATCTCAAAGGGAGAGATATTGAAAAAGTATATCTTGAAATGCCTTCAGTAGATGTTCTTATGGAAATGTTGAGAAAGAGAATAGAGGCAGGAGGAGGAGAAGATTTTCAGCCTTTTGGAAAACAGCTTGTAAAGGATATAATTGAATCTTCAAGCACAATAAGGGAAGTGTTAATAAAACTTCAGGAGGCATTATGATGAAGAAGAAAATATTGGTTGTAGACGACGAACCAGAAATTGTGGAGGTTGTTAAAAGAATGCTTGAGGAAAAGTATACGGTGATTTCTGCACACGATGGAGAAAGTTGCATAGAAATAGCTAAAAAAGAAAAACCGGATCTGATACTCTTAGATATCCTCATGCCTAAAATGGATGGATGGGAAACATTAAAAAGATTGAAAGAAGATGAAGAACTAAAGCATATTCCTGTATCAATGCTAACTGCCCTCCCATTGACTCCAGAAGATACTAGAGACAAACCAATTGATAAAATTGAGAATTATATTGTTAAACCGTTTACAAAAGAAACTTTGTTGATGAAAATAGAAGATATTTTTGAGAGAGAACAGGAAGCAAAAAAAATGTATGAAGAGCTGAAGAAAGAAATGGGAGAAGAAACAGCACAAGAATATATGAGGCTCGTGAAAGCAATAAATAGGCACCGCCGACTGGTTGGAGTAATAATTGACTCTGCAACAACTGAACTAAAACAATCAATAAGAAATGTAATACTTAGTCAGAAAAGGCTAATTGAAAGTATGAAGAAGAGAGTAGAGGAAATTGAAAAAAGTTTGGAAAATAGAAAGGATAAAAGCGCAAAAAAATAGCTTCCAAAGATGAATGAAGATATATAGCCAACGCATATGAACAGCAAGAATGGGAGTTTTGGGGTAACCCATATTTCTCTATTTCCATACCTTGAGAAATCAACATCTTTTTTTGGTGTAATGCTTTTCTTCCCGTTTTTTTCCATGGCCCATACAAACTTCTTTTCTGCTTCATAGCCTTTTATTTTATATCCAAAAAAGCAGTAAGGAAATTCAATATGTTTTTTCCATAAATTATAAAAAAAGAAAATCAGAGGAAGAGGAAGGATAAGGAGCAAAGAGTTAACCAGCACGGTCAATGGAAAAATGTTGATGAGAAATGCAGGAAAATTTCCTACAGGAAATTCGGCTAATGGAAAAAAATTTTGAGGAGATAGTGGGGAAAGGATTGCAATCGCCCAGATGGCTTTTGTATCTGCTCCACCCATCCCAAAAAGATATAGTATGAAGCCCAGCAAAAAGGAAATTATTATAGAGAGAGCGACGGTAAGGGAATCTGAGTAAAAAAATAGAAGTGGAATACCTATACATGCCATAATAATCCATAGCTTATTGCTCGCCTCCCTGTATTTACAATCAGTATAGGAAGCATATGAAAGTATCGTGCCGCCGACTATTAGCCTGATTGCATCAATAATCATTTCCTCTTTGTTTTCATGAGTAGCATTGATAGCCCGATGGCTACTATGAATGCAATAAGAGTAAATGATGGTGTAGATTGCTTGATAATGAAAGCAATTTCTTCTGTATTGCTCTCAATTGTGATTCCTTTTTCAATGTCTTTTCCAGTTATCTGTATTTTTACTGTTCCCTCCTCATTTGCTTTAGCTATTATCCTTATCTGTTTTTCATCTCCCGATGAAATGTCAAAAGTGCTTGGCTGAGAAGAAAGAGATATGCTCTTTCCACCTACAGTGAAAGAAAAGCTCAGGTTGTAAAGGGATTTGTTATGACATATAACTTTGATGGTAAATTCCTTCTCTTTTCCCTTTTGAAGAGTTATTTCAGAGGGGGCTTCAATAATTAGTTCAGGTATGCCTCCTATCTTTATTGTTTTTGTATAAGTACTTTGATACCCTTTATCGTCTTCGACTATCAAAGTTACCTTGTACTCTCCTTCTTCATACCATATATGCTCGGCTTGTGGAATACTATATTGATTATCTATTATTCCATCTCCATCCCAGTCCCATTTATATCGTTTTATGGTTCCGTCTTCATCGTGGCTTTGGCTTGCGTTTGCTTTCACCTTCTCTCCTTTTCCTGCCCTTTCTTTCAATTCAAAATGGGCTACAGGAGGAATATTTTCTCCAGTAGGATTAACTATGATAAGATAGTTGATTTCTGTCTCTCCCCCATCATTATCTTTAAGTGTCAGTGTTAAAGTATAGTTACCATCTTCGCTATACACATGACTTACTATTTTACCATATGCAGTATTTCCATCTCCAAAATTCCATGTATAATTGACTATAGAACCATCTGGATCATAACTTGAAGAAGCATCAAATGTTATTTCCTGTCCTTCGATAGGATTAAGTGGGCTATAACTGATCTCTGCATAGGGAAGGGCATTTGATACCTCTATTTCTTTTGTTATTGTGGCTGTCATTCCTCCTTTAGTTACTTGTAAGGTAACATTATACTTCCCGATATTTTCATATTTATGTTTTGGATTCTGCAGAGTGCTTGTTGAACCGTCTCCAAAATCCCAGTGCCATAAGGTAACTCCCTTGGTGGATTTATCATAGAAGTGCACAACATCTGCTCTTGTTGGATTTTCAGGGAGCCAAATAAAATCTGCTTCCAGCGTTCCAGGTGCAGCCTCCCTGCTCCCTTCCCATAAAAATTCTCCATTTGAT
>VBQI01000069.1 GCA_008297865.1 Thermoplasmata archaeon | reverse complement strand
CTAGTGATTTGGGACTGTATGTGAAAACATTGGTTAATTCATCTGCTGCTCCTATAGATCATACAGTTGATAATGGAACATTTACTGTAGGCCCGCCATTCTCGCCGGCTGACATAAATCAAGATACATTTGTAAATGTATTGGACATGATTTTAGTTGGACAGAAATGGGGAGCAACGGGAACACCCGGTTGGATACCAGAAGATATAAGTGGGCCACAAGGTGTGCCAGATGGAGTAATAGATATATGGGATATGCTCTTAATAATCCAAAGCTGGACTGGATAAACCAATAACTTTAAAATATCTTTGATGATACACTAACCATGAGAAAGAAAACAATCTTCTCCCTTTCCATCTTCGTTTTTTGGCTAATTTTATTAAGTTTTCCATTAGATACATCTACAGAATTTTCCGGAACAGCTACAGTAAATATTATTCCAAATACTCAAGTTGTTCAACAGAATACAGAATTTGAGATAAATATAAGAGTCTATCCAGAAGGAGGGGTAGCTGGTATACAATGTGATTTCCAATTTAATTCATCTATAGTTGAAGTTATAAATGTAACGCCTGGTAATTTTTTTGATGGACATGCTTTTTATTTTAATAATGGAACTATCGATAATATAAATGGGTCTGTGAGAGGTATAGCAGGAACTATTTTGGGGGAAGGTAGCGTATCTACCCCTGGAACATTCGCAGTAATAACTATGAAGTCTTTATTCAATGAGGGAAAATCCTATCTGAATTTATCAAATGTAATTGTTGCCGATCCAAATGCGAATCCATTCTCTCTAACTATAAACAATGGGAGTGTAGATGTTATAATTGAACGCACAGAAATAAAAATTGTGCCATCAACTCAGACGGTTAAGAGAGGAGATTTTTTAGAGATAAATGTTAGTATCGAACCAATAGAAGAAATATGGGGGATACAATTTGATATAATATTTGATCCATCTGAACTAACAGCAAATAACGTTTATTACGGAGGCTTATTCGGTGGAAATGGGATGTTCATTCCAGGAGAAATAAATAATACAGCTGGAATAATTGATAACATTGCTTGTTTCTATGTGGGCCCAGGTGCCTCCTCTTCTCCAGGAAATATAGCTATAATCAACTTTTCTGTTGGTTTGACTGCAGAGGGTTCGATGATTTATATTTCGGATGTGTTATTATTCAATGCAACTGGTGGACTTATTCCACCTACTTTATATAAGATACAAAACGGAAGCTTTAGTATCGAGATTGAAAAAACTGTTGTGGAAGTTCTACCATCGAGTAAAGAAGTTCGTCAAAAAGAAGCGTTTACCATCAATATATCAGTTACTCCGGGAACAGAAATAGCTGGTGTGCAAGCGGATGTAAGTTTTGATCCATTACTTATACAGGTTATTAATGTTACCAAAGGGGACTTATTTGGAGTAGACTCGTTTTTCAATTATACAAAGATAGATAATGCAAATGGAACAATTATTGGTATAATATGTGTTAAAACATCGCCAGGTGGAACATTGACGCCCGGAACGTTAGCGACAATAACTTTTCAATCATTAATAGAAGAAGGGGCATCTTCTGTAAACTTATCAAATGTAATTGTGGGCGATGCAAAAGGGAAAGCAGTTCCCGTAACTACATATAATGGAACTGTAAATGTTGAAATAAACTATACAAAGCTTTATATTGAGCCAGCGAACCAGACAGTTTCACAACAAAAAGAATTTATAATAAATGTAAGTGTTGTTCCTGGTGAAACAATAGCTGGAATACAATTCGATGTTATATTTAATCCATCTTTAATCGAGGTTAAAAATGTTTCATATGGAGGACTATTTGGTCCACAAAATATCACAGGAATGTTTTTTGTTGGAGAAATTAATAACACAGTAGGTATAATAAGAGATTGTGTAGGGATCTATCTTGGAGAGGGAGGCATTAATCATTCAGGAAATATTGCTACAATTACATTTATATCAAAGATGAAAAGCGGGACTTCATCTATCCTTCTTTCAAATGTTAGAGCAGGTGATCCCGCTGGGGAAGAGGCTCCTACAAAAATTCTGAATGGAACAATAAATGTTATTTACGAACACGTATTTCATCTGAAGAAAGGCTGGAATCTGATAACAATTCCAGTTCAGAACAATTTCACTGCTGAAACCCTTGGACAAGCAATTGGAGATGTTTGTGATACAATTGTAAAATGGGATGCAGTAAATAAAACATATGTTCCGCACCCTGTTGGAACACCACTAAATAATTTTGAAATTATAGATGGAATGGGTTATCTTGTACATTTAATTTAACTAATGATACAACATTTATTGTTAGTGGTTATCCGATAAAGAATATTTCTATTGAAATAGAGCCTGGTTGGAACTTAATAGGCTGGGTATATATAAATGATACAAATGCTGAATTTCTTGGAAATAGCATTATAGGATGCGATACTGTATTAATTTGGAATACCACCGTGCAGGATTACATAGCTCATCCAGTTGGTACACCGATACATAACTTTAATATTTCGATAGGCACGGGAATATTATTGCATGCCACACAAGAAAGTATTTGGTATGGCATCTGATTACTACAAATTATGCATCTGATTACCTACAAAATACTACAAAATTACTCCACAACTTTCATATATAGTGAATGCATTTAAATAAGGGATTAAATTGGAGGAAAATGCTGAATTAATGAAAGAAGCAGAAAGAAGAGCAGAGGAAAAATTAGGTTTTTACATTCATTTTACAGTATATTGTGCAGTTAATGCTATGCTGTTTTTTATTTGGTTTTTTGCTACAAAAGGCTTTCCCTGGTTCCTTTTCCCGTTAGGAGGATGGGGAATAGGTATTCTATTCCATTTTTTATCTACCTTTGTTTTTACGAGGCGATTAATCCTCAAAAAATTGATGGAGAAAGAACTGGAAAGATTGAAGAAGGAAAGAATGTAATAATATTACAATTCATTGCTTATACCAGTTAATATTATACCAAACCACGCTAAATAGTAGCCGGGCCCAATTGCGTAATAGGGGACTGCTTTTAGGAAATTTAAAGAGATTATGGTATAAAAAAGCAATCCTCCCATTCCCAAGAAAGAAGCAACATATGTAGCCCATTTAGTTTGAAAGAATGCAATTATGCCCCCAATAAATAAATAAAACACGTTATTATTCCTATTACTTGATAAGGCTCTCTTTTTACGAAATCATTAAGACTATATGAACCAATAAAATATAAAGTTCTCTCCATTAAATCTTTCAAGTTTCCATTGTAATGGAACCACCAGGAGGTTGATGTTATCCAAGGTAGAAATATGGAAGAAATCATTACGATGCCTCCGAGTATTGCAATTAAATTTATTTTCATTAATAAAGTATGCAAATCGACAATTTAAGCTTTAAACTTCTACTTAATTAAAATAGAAACTTATATAAGCATCTCATCTTTTCTAATAGCGAGTTATGGGGGATAAAATGCAAGGTGCTAAAAAAAGTTATGGCGGGATAGTTTGTGTTATGATAATCATTTCTATTGCTATATTGGCGGGCAGAGGGAGAGCCCAATCTATGGAAGATATAAAAATAAATGAGATAATGTATCGTCCCGCTGGAGATGACGACAAATATGAGTGGATAGAAATTTATAATAATGACACTGTGGAAGTGGACATTAATGGATGGGTGTTAAATGGCACAATAGATGGCGATACTATATTGAATGGGACTCTCAAGCCAGGGGAATACCTTATAATAGCAAAGAATATTACAGCATTTCAAGAAAGATATCCAGAGGTTTCATGTAGAATATTGAAAGGAAATTGGTCATTTCTTGCAGATCCGGGAGACTGGGTAAATTTATCTACTGCAAATGGCCATTTGATACATTCTGTCAAATATCCAGGTAGCTTCTCAGAAAATTTTTCTGCAGAGAGAAATGCTTCAAATGAGTGGGAGGAGAGTATCGTTAATGGGGGGACACCTGGAAATGGGAATAGCGTGCTGAATGAATATGTTTATCCAGGAGAAAGTATTCAAGATGCAATAGATAATGCAAGCGATGGAGATACAATAATTGTTCATGATGGAACGTATAGTGAGAAATTAGTTATAGATAAAGAATTAACATTGAAGGCTGGTTCAACGCCGATTTTGGACGGAGGAAACACAACATATGGGCCAGCTGTTCATATAACTGCAGACAATGTCACATTTGAAGGATTCATAATAAGAAACTACATATCCAATTATACAAATATTTCTGATATAGGAGGAATATTGATAGAAGGAAATAACGCCATTGTTAACGATAGTATAATCTATAATATACAGAGCGATTCATCAAATCCCGCTGGAATTGGAATAGATATTCACGCAAACAATGTTAAAGTAACAAATTGTACAGTTTATGATGTAGATAGCATTGGAATAAGAGCAAGGCATGATTGGAATAATCCACCAACTACAAGCAATAACATAACGATCGAAAATAATGAAGTATATCATACTGGAAATACTGGTGTACTGATTACTGGATATGCAAAAGGAGTTAAAATAATAAATAATGAAATATATGAAAGCTTAGAAGAAGATGTTCCTTACAATCTGTTCATTCATTACGGAGCAGAGGATGTTTTAGTTGAGGGCAATAATGTTAACAATAGTTATGCAAACATTGTTCTCGCTGGATGCAATAATATAACCATTAAAAACAATACAATAGAAAATGCAACTCCTCTTCCTTCTGATAATAGCATAAAGGGCAAAAATGTATACATACTTAATGATTATAACGAATGGTATGATGTTAATGCCACAAGCACAAATGTTACCATTGAGAATAACAATATATCAAATGCCGAAGGATGGGGTATTTATATCAGGAATGTAGGCGCTGCAGATCCTTCTGATATGGCATCTACAGCTCTTATAAATTACAACAACATTTATGGAAATAGTATATATGGAATAGAAAATGGAATAGGAACTACGGTAGATGCAGAATATAATTACTGGGGAGATGCAACTGGGCCATATCATTCTAGCAATCCAGATGGACAAGGAGATAATGTAAGCGATGATGTTGATTATTCTCCATGGCTTGGTGCATTACCGGGAACAAGCCCAATGACGTGGCATGTTAATCCAACTGGGACAATACAAGAAGCAATAGATGCAGCAAGTGATGGAGATACGGTAAAAGTTCACCCCGGAACATATGGACCAATCACGATAAATAAAGAAATCAAACTAATAGGAGATCCAAATATAGACGCAAATGGAGGAATAGGAATAAAAATTGAAGCAAATAATACGCTTGTAGAAAACATAACTATATACAATGGAAGCATTGGAATATGTGTTCATAATGATTCATTTGCTATTCATAATGTTACAATAAATAATTGCACCGTACATAATTGCACTATTGGGATGGAAGTTGACAATGTAACAGATAGCTTATTAAATGCTACTACTATCTATAACATTAGTTCAAATGGTATTTATCTCCATAATTATTGCCAGAATATTACTATTCGAAACAATTATATCCACAATATATCTACAACTTCAGATTATGCAACAGGAATTTGGATAACTTCTAGGGAAAAGAATATTACTATAAAAAGCAATAAAATAGAGAATGTATCATCTGCAATGTATGCTTTTGGTATTTTACAAAGTGAGGCGGGGGGAATAGGAAATAATATGGTCAATGTTTCAGAAAACGTTATTTGTTTTGTTTCGGCACCGACTTCAGCTCTAGGAATAACAATTAATGATGACTCGCATAATGTTAGCGTTGAAGGAAACGTTGTTTTCAATATAACATCAATGGGAAGAGCAGTTGGAATAGGAACTGGAGGAACAGCAGGCACTCCTTCAAATGTTTCTATCTGCAACAATACAATTTACAATGTCATTCATACATTATTCTATAATGCAATTGGAATAGGAGTAGGAGATACTGCTGAAAAAGTATTTATTGAGGGAAATGAAATTTATAATAGCGGAGTGGGAGTTGGAATCTCGACGACTGGTTCGGAATTTGAAGTAATAAACAATACGCTATATAACAACATAGTTGGAATAGGAGGAGATACATTCAATACATTGAACATTTCTTTAAATAATATCACCGATAATATCTATGGCATTATGGTTATAAATGGAACTGGCTTAGAAATATGGAATAATAACATTGTAGGAAATGCAACGAGCGTTGTTGGAATATGGGCGAGATATAATTTAACTGGTTACATAAGCTACAATACATTAAGCATGCCAAATGGCATTCCAAATGCGACATGTATAGCAATAGGAGATAATACGACATATAAAGGAGCAAGCGTAGATGTTTTGCACAATAACATAAATAGCGTGAGAACATTTGGTATTTTAATAGCATATCCTGAAAGCAATGGAACAATTGCATATAATACAATAAATGGCTCTGGCTCATTTAACAGATGGAAATGCGGAATTGGTGCAGGAGGAGGAGCAAGCGCGCATGTTCATAATAATACAATATATAATATATATAGTGGAACATATCCAGTACGTTCGGCAGCGATATTCATAAACGATTTTAATGCTTCCGGAAACGTTGGAACAAATGTAACCGTAGAATACAATGAAATATACGATGCCGATTATGGAATTTATATAGGATGGAATTATACTGGAGACGATGATACAACAGATTATTCATCACCTACCATTGAATACAATACCATAAACAATACATTTGGAGGAATAAAAGTAAATGCAGGAGCATCTCCAAATATTCTTAGAAATGAAATAACAAATTCATCTTATGGAATATGGATTCAAGACCATTTTGGAGTAAGCACAACTGGAGATAGAGACATTGACTATAATATAATAACGAAATGCAATTATAGTATATATTATGTAAGTGACGGAGGAATAACATTTACAATAAACTATAACAATATTTATGATAATAAATACTATGGTCTACAATATTTAGAAGCTACACTATTAAACGCAGAATATAACTGGTGGGGAGATGCAAGTGGACCAGGTGGAGCGGGTCCAGGAAGCGGAGATAATGTAAGCAACAACGTTGATTATTCTCCATGGCTCGGTTCTCCATGGCCTACAAGCCCAATGACATATCACACTAACGATAATATACAAGATGCAATAGACGCTGCAAGTGATGGAGATACAATAAAAGTAGAGCCAGGAATATATGGTCCAATAGTTATAGATAAGCCGTTGAAGCTTATTGGAGATCCAAGCATTGATGCTCATGGTGGAATGGGAATAAGCATTGAAGCTAATAATACGCTCGTAGAAAATATGACAATATATAATGGAAGCATTGGAATATGTGTTCATAATGATTCATTTGCCATCCACAATGTTACAATAAATAATTGTACAATATACAATTGTACTTATTCTTCAGGATATGGAATTGAATTTGATAGAGTGATAGATAGCTTCATATATGACAGCTATATTAATGATACTGACTATGGCATCTATCTTCATAACGTTTCAGACTACAATAATATAACCAATAACCATGTTTACAACAATTCTTATGATGGCATCTATCTGTTTTCTTCTTCAAATAACACTATAACAAACTGCTATATTTATAACAATTCTTATGATGGCATCTACCTTGACCATTCTTCTAATAACACTATAACTTCCAACTACATCTACAACAATTCTCGGGATGGCATCTTCCTTTATTCTTCTTCAAATAATAACACCATACACAACAACAGTTTTTCGAACAATGCAAGATGGGATTTAAGTGTGATCAACAGCTTTGACAATACTTTTGTGAATAATACCTTTTCGTCATATCCAACGAAAGCAAGTCTTGATTATAGTGGCAATTTTTCGGTTAAAGGAGTTGATTCGCCACCTGCTGATCCTGCTGGCTTCGAAAATATAGGAGCTTATCTAAATATTACAGGAAATGAATGGGTATTCGTTTATATGTATTACAATGAAAGTAATGTTACTACAAATGAAAATGCTTTAGTGATATGGAAATATAACGGCAGTTGGTATAAGGAGGGATGGTATGATTCCCGCTATCTTGATACAATAAATAATGTTGTAGGAGTAAATATTACAGACTTTGGGAGCATTTTTGCTCCATTGCAAGATGTTACTCCGCCCACAACTTTAAAGGATGTGGGAGAACCACAGCATGCTAATGGAACATGGGTTACAAGCCACACGCCTATATGGCTTAATGCAACAGATAATGCTAATGGCTCAGGACTTAAAGCTACTTATTATAGAATATGGAATGGTTCATGGCATCCAAATGCAAGTGATGATGAATATTGTGGAAATAATAATATTATATGGAATGGAACAGCATGGTGGTATGTCTATTATAATGATACAGTAAATTTTGGTCCAATTTATTTCCATGAAGAATGTACTCATCATTTAATGTATTATAGTGTAGATAATGCAGGAAACAATGAAACAATGCATAATCAAACCCACTTTGTTGACAATTCTCCACTCCACCATCAAGCAGCATAGAAATTGGACAACCTCAATATTCATCGGGAGGAAATCTATACATAAACTATAGCACTCCAATATGGATAAATGCAACAGATGAAGGATTATGTAAAGTAGGTAGCTATACAATACACTGGAAGATATGGAATATAACAGGTGGAAGCATATATGACCAAGGTTCATCATCAGATGCAAATGTAACTCTACACATTGAATGCAATCATGTTATAGGCTATTGGGTTGAAGACAATTTGGGCAACAGATGGCCATCAACTGGATATTACAATACAACTGTATATGTTGACAATTCTCCACCAATTATCACAAAAGAAATTGGGAGTCCATATGTTCAAGTCAGCCCCAACCAAGATTATTGGGTCAACCTTTCTACAGAAATAAATATAACGGCAGTAGATGATGGATGTAATGGAGGAGTAGGATTGTTAAATCTCAAATATAGAATTTGGAATGATGGAACATGGAGTAGTTGGACAGATTATACTGGCAATTTCACTTTTAGTGAAGAATGTACTCATTATCTAGAAATAAACGCTACAGATTTATTAGGAAATAGCATTATTGATAACGAGACATTTCACGTTGATAATACTCC
>VBQI01000009.1 GCA_008297865.1 Thermoplasmata archaeon | reverse complement strand
GTATTGAACAAAATTTTGCTAAATCTTCAGCAAAATTCAACGGAATTAAAACAAAAAATCTGGGCTTAAACCTGAATTATTGGATGGGCTCATTTTCTCCATAAGATTTAAATGCAAGAAGAGAATTATGCATGATAAAATGGTAGAATACGAAATAATAGAAGCAAAGGAAATAAAGTTTGGAAGGAATAATTTTATAGAAGTTGCCAGAAAAAAGGCAATAAGCGATGAAGGAGAAAATGAATTTATTTCCATTTCCAGAGGCTATTATTTAGATGATGGAACTCGGAAATGGAAGGCATCAATAGCATTACCAAAAGAGAAGGAAAAAAGGGAGGAAATAGCTGAACTAATTAAAAATCTATGATTTGTCTTGGAATAGAGGGAACGGCACATACCATAAGCGTGGGAATTGTTGATAAAGTTGATGAAAAATGCAAAATTCTTTCTCATATTTCAAGAACATATAAGCCGGAGGGGGGAGGAATTCATCCAAGAGAGGCAGCAAATCATCACGCAAAACACATTCCATCTATAATTGAGGAAAGTATTGAAAAAGCAAATATAGATGTAAAAGAAATAGACATGATCGGTTTTTCTATTGGCCCTGGATTAGGGCCGTGCTTGCGGACAGCTGCAACTTCTGCCAGAACACTTGCCTTACTACTTAAGAAACCAATAGTAGGCGTTAATCATTGCATTGCACATCTTGAAATAGGAAGAGCTTTGACAAAATGCAATGACCCAGTGCTCTTGTATGTGTCAGGAGGGAATACACAAGTGATAGCCTTTATGAGGGGAAGATATAGAGTTTTCGGAGAAACCCTCGATATAGGGATAGGAAATTGCTTGGATAAGTTCGGCAGGGAAATAGGATTGTCGTTTCCAGCTGGTCCAAAAATAGAGAAGCTGGCGAAGAAAGGAAACAAATATATTTCTCTTCCATATTCTGTTAAAGGAATGGATGTTTCTTTTTCTGGTATACTGACAGCATGCATTCATCTCCTTAAAAAGGAAAGAATCGAAGACATATGCTATTCCTTGCAGGAAACTTGTTTCAGCATGCTTGCAGAAGTGACAGAAAGAGCAATGGCACATACGGAAAAGGAAGAAGTTTTATTAAGTGGAGGAGTAGCGTGCAATGAAAGGTTGAAGGAAATAATTAAAAAGATGGCACAAGAGAGAAACGCAAAATTCTTCTCTCCTCCCAATGAGCTTTTGGTTGACAATGGAGTAATGATTGCATGGACAGCTTTATTGATGTATGCATCAGGAATAGAGCATAAAATAGAAGAAACAAATATAAAGCAGAATTATAGAACGGATGAAGTAGAGATAAAATGGAGAAATTGATAAAGAGGGGAGCGGAAGCAGAAATATATCTTTCAGAATGGCGTGGAAGGAAAGTTATTGTAAAAAAGAGAATAAAGAAGAGATATAGAATAAAGGAATTGGACGAAGAGATTAGGGAAAAGAGAACCAAGAAAGAAGCACTTCTTATGGCATCAGCTCGCCAAGCGGGGATAAGTGTGCCCATTATTTATGATGTGAATTTGGATGAAAAGAAGATTGTAATGGAATATGTAAACGGAGAAAGACTTAAGGATGTGCTCGATGTAAAAAGCGAGGAGGAGCAAAAGGAAATATGCTACAAGATTGGTGAGGATATTGCCAATTTACATTTGCAAGGCATAATTCATGGAGATATTACAACATCAAATATGATTTTAAGAGATAATAGAATCTACTTTATTGATTTTGGGCTTGGCATGAAAAGCGAGGAAATTGAAGACAAGGGGGTAGATTTACATCTGCTTATGGAAGCTTTTAAAGCAGCACATAGAAACGAAAAATTATTTTCTTGGGTTATTGAAGCATATGGTAACTTTTCGGATGAAAGTAAAGAAGTGGAGAAGAAAATTAAAGAGATAGAAAGACGAGGAAGATATATGAGGAGGGTATCCTAATGTATTTTATAACTGGAAACAGGCATAAATATGAAGAAGCAAAGGTTATCCTCGGAGAAATTAAAATGCTATCTGTTGCTTATCCAGAAATTCAAGCAGATAATCTTGAAGAAGTGGTAATATATGGAATAGATTATTTGAAAAATAAAATTGACAGAAACTTTTTCATTGAGGATTCCGGTCTTTTTATAAAATCTCTCAGAGGATTTCCGGGAGTGTTTTCTTCATATGTATTTAAAACCATAGGAAATGAAGGAATTTTGAAATTGATGGGAGGAGAAAGGCACAGAGAAGCAACTTTTATTTCTGTCGTAGCTTATTATAATGGAAAAACCCATATTTTTAAAGGAGAATGCAAAGGAAAAATTGCAGAGAAAGTTAAAGGAGATAAAGGATTTGGATATGACCCAATTTTTATTCCGGAAGGAAGCGAAAAAACTTTTGGTGAAATGGAAACAGAAGAAAAAAACAAATACTCTCATAGGGGAAGAGCAATAAGAAAGCTAAGGAAATATTTAGAGAGCTGTTAAATTAACCCTAACTTTTTCTTTATTTCATTTATATCCTTTTCAATTTTCTCAAGTTTTGTCACAATTTCATTTCTTGCAAGAACAGCAATACAAAATTTTTTTAAATCCCTAAAAGAAAGACTGCGGGAAGGGAATAAACCTTTTTTTGACAAATTTGCTACCTCCTTCCCAAGTTTATCCTTTTTCATCTTTAAAATTTTTGCTGCTTGCTCAAAGTCGTCGGATTCTGCTATAGCCCTCAAAATTTTAGAAGCCTTGCTATCTAAATTAAGAGATGGAACAAAGCCATATTCTTCCATCACCTCTTCCATACATTTTTTAACAATGCTTTCTAGTTCTTCTGGTTCAAGAAGCATGTGATATTCGCTAAATTCAAATATTTCCACTCCTAACTTTTTTGCAGCTTCTCTTGTTGCTTCATCACTTTTCTTACATATAATCATTGGTTTATACCCTGCAAGCTGGGCATTGGCAAAAGCCTGTCTTATTGCAGATAAGCTTGCTTTGCCAGATTTTACCTCCACTGCATATTTCTGCCCATCTTTTTCTGCAATAATATCTATTTCGGCGATATTCTCGCCTTTAGAATCTATTTTATGGTTTGTTGCAATAATTGAAAATCCTCTACTTTCAAGCATTCTTCTAGCTATTCTTTCTGCTGAGATTCCTCTTCTCCTCGTTTTCTCTCCCCCTTTTTCTTTTTCTTCCATGCTTCTAATGTTTCGCTCACTTCTTCAATTGAAATCAAACGCATCATAAAGAGAATGAGACACAAATAAATAGTTTTTCTCTCGCTACTTTATTTTTTTCAGAAATGGAACGCCTGTTTTTGGATTTATCTCTACTTTATATCCCTTTGGCATGCTACATGGCTTTTCATCTACTCTCTTTTTCTTACTGAAGAAATATATTTTCCTCTTTCCCTCTTTAGTTGAAACTTCCTTTTCATACAGGATGTAGCCACCTACTTTGAAAAATTCTTCTACTGGCTTTTTCTTCCGGAAAGTGAAGAGTTATTGCAATAAAAGCGATAGACTATAGGTATAACAAAAAATAGGATAGATGGAAGATTTTTTTCATAGATTTCTTCGAACTCCCCTTTTATTTTTTCTGTTAAATCTACATATGTCTGATTCCAAAGTGTTTCGTTTTCATCACTATATGCTTCCACCCATATTTTAAATGAATCTACATATGGCAGTTGCGACTCATTTATTCCAATTTTCTTCTCTATCTTTTGTTTATAAATTTTCTATCTTAAAACAAAGTATTGCTAAAGTTTTGATAGCAAAATGATAGTTTATACATCAATAAATTGTTTGCTATCAATTTATAATCAATTTTCACTACAAATTTTATAAAAAAATTTTCCATATCTATTACCAAAAAGGCGAGACATATGTTATCTCAAGAAAAGAAATGTCCTTTTTGCGGAGGTAAAATGGTCTTCCATATTTTTGGCAAGAGGGTATACTGGCTGTGTGAAAATTGCAAAGAAGAAATGATGATACCAAAAATTGCTGAAATGATGGTTGGACATATTAAATAATTTTAGAAATGAATTCATTCCATTGGGTTTCTATGGCAAAATCGGTATTCTTATAATATTTTGAAAGATATGAAGGAAGAGGGAAATAAATTTCTATTCCGTGCTTATCTCCAAATTTTGCAAAAATTGTCTCATTTACTAATTCCATAATATTGACTGCTATACTTATATTCAATTGATTATAAGTATTAAACGCAAAATCATAAAGATCGATATATTGTGTACCCTGTATTATGGAAAGGTTTCTTGCTTCTAAAATTTTTTCAGAATCTTCGCTTTCCAAATACATCGCAAACTCATCTACTGCTTCAGCCAACTCACTTACTTTACTCATATTCCATGCTGCAAAATTAGTAGGGGTGTGGGAATAATAATTTCCATATTCTTCAATTATTTTTCTGCACGTTTCTTCCACATTCATCGAAACATTAAAGTTATTAAAGAAACTATCATGTGGCAAGCCCGTGGCAAGCATTGTTCCTTCTGGAGCAATCAAATAACGAGTACAGTTCTTCATACTATATGCAACTTCTATGCTTCCCATATAGCAAGATGAGAAAAGCAGAACATCTACGCTTTCATTCTCTAACACATCTTTTATTTCTTCGAGTTTGAGCACGTCGCCACTGCTAGCATCTAAGCAAGTCCCCACCCATCCATTTCCATGTCCCCATATTTCAAGAAGATAGTGTTTCGCAGGATAATTTTCCATTGCATATGATATAAAATCTTTTATAGTGTTTTTTATCCTCCATGTTTAATTCATTTCTTGACATTTCATATACCGAATCAGTAATAACATAAAGGCATGAATCATTTGCTATTTCCCCATCATATAAAATTATGATTGCAAGGCCTTCTTTTCTAATTTGCAATAACTCATTAAGTTCATTTTGGGCATAAACATGAAGATTATTATCGCCACTTAAATAAATCATGAATATCCAATTAAAAGCAGGCTCATTGTAGATTTCATTTTTACCGCTTTCTGTTGTATAATTTCTGTCATTTACTCTATTGGATACGTCTTCTATTTCTTCATCGATTCCTAAATCACTCTTTGATATATTGGTTTCATTAACCATTTTGCTTTCTTTAACCAGTAAACTTGATTCTTTGATTGGATTACCCATTCCTTTATTTAAAACATTAAAAAAATTGTTTAAGGTGTCATCTTCAAAAAACTCGAGCAGATTAGAGATGAGTGCATGAAACTTGGAAAATGATTTTGGTAAATCATTAGAAAATGGCACCGCTTTATGATGGGCTTCTGTAAAATAAGGAATTGCCATAAGCATAATGCATAAGACAACAAACACAACAACTTTTGGTCTCATTTTGCTCACATTTTGCTATCAATATGTTAATAAAATGCTATTATATAAATTTTTTTGTCGTAAAATGCTTTCATTTAATCTATGAATATCATCACAAAAAGCAAAACTAAAATATTGGCACTTTTTTAATGCTGAATGAAAAAATTTAATGCTTACGCGAAACTACTTCGCCTTCCTGGGCTTGGGGGGCTTGCTATTCCGCCAGTTTTTGGGGCAATATCTGTTGGTGTTTATGATTTTTACAAACTTTCTATCCTTTTTATTATAGGTGCATTATCTGCAATTTATGGCTTTGTTTTGAATGATTATGCAGATGTTGAGCTGGATAGGTTGGTAAAAGAGCTACATGGCAAACCATTGGTAAGCGGAGTAATTTCAAAAAAGAGTGCTGTTGCAGTCTGCGTAATATGCATTTTTCTTGCTTTCTTTTTCATTTTCTTCCTATGGAAGGGTGAAATTTTAGATGAACTAAAATTCTCTGCTCTCGTTGTCATTTTTTTGGCGGGCGTGCTGGGAAGCATATACAATCTTTATGGAAAAAAAATTGCTGGCTCCGATTTCTTAGTTGCAATTTCAATGGCTTTTCTCTTTCTTTTCGGCGCCCTATCATTTTCAAAACCTACCTTGCTCACATGGGCTATTTTCTTCTTAACATTCAATCAAACCCTGCATATGAATGCTGTTGAGGGAGGAATAAAAGATGCAGACCACGATTTTATCATGGGTGTAAAGAATATTGCCCTTGCCTCAGGAGTTAAAGTGCAGGGAAGCAGCGTATTCATTCCTCTGCATTTCAAAGCATTTGGAATGGGAATTCGCCTCTACTCAGCCTTCCTTGTTTTTCTTCCTTTTATATATGGATTGAGCTATACATTATGGCAAATCTTTTTGCTTTTGCTATTAGTTGCCATTGTAATATACATTGAAGTAAAGTTACTCACTCTCCATAACTTTGATAGAAAAAAGATAAGAAAATTAATAAGCTCTGCCGCCTTCATTAGATATTCCATTGTCCCAGTAATGTTGATAAGTAAGGTGGGCATGCTGTCTTTTATTCTAATCATTCTACCAATTTTGTGGTATATATTATTCACTCCTTTAACGGGAACAAAACTTTTCCAGCCGGAGATGTGAAAATGAAAATATGCATCATAGGCGCGGGAATAGGCGGGCTGGCAACAGCTGCACACTTGGCAAAAAAGCACGAGGTAGAAATATATGAAAGAGAAAATTTGCTTGGAGGGAGAGCTCTTTCATGCAAAATAGAAAACTATGAAAAACTTCTCAGAAAATTCGAAATGATGATTGTTTCTGCGACGCCATCAATAGGAGAAGTTGCATCAGAATATAAATTGGATTTAGGTTTTCATTTAATAGGAGGAGGAAAGAGGGGGGCATGTGTAAAACTGTTAAAAGAGTTGGGCATAGAGCTTGAGTTCATTGGTTCAAAACTTGGATTGATAGGAGAGGAAGTAAGTTATCCAATTTTAAGTTCTTCAGATAAATTGAAGATGTTGCCGAGAATCATGCAACTTTTGTTTACAAGAAAGTCAAAGATAGAAGAAATGAAGAAAATTTCAATGGAGGAAATGATTGAAAAATATGGTAGAGGAAAGCTAAAGCTTGTACTGGAACTATTTCCACGTCTTATTACAACAGTAAATGATTTAGGAAAAATTTCAGCTGGAGAAACATTTTTCGCTCAGCGTGAACTCATGGGAGGAGACCCAGTAATATATCCTAAAAATGGGCTGAATGAGATTGCAGTTTCTCTTGCAAAATATATTGAAAAAAATGGAGGAAAAATTAAATTAGGAACCGAGGTAAAAGAGATTATAATAGAAGAGGGGGTTGCAAAGGGAATAAAAATAGGAAAAGGAATAAAAGCAGGAGAAGAAAAAGAATATGATGTAGTAATTTCCACCCTTCCAGTTCAAAATATTTTTACAATTGCCAATAAAAAACATTTTCCTGAGGATTGGGCAGAATACATAAAAAATTTAAAGCCAACGGGAAGTTTGGTTGCATATCATGCATTAAGAGAAGCAAAAAAAGAGTTGGACGGAAAATCCTTCGTTTTTATTGAAAGAAATGCAGGTTTTGAGGGAAACGATGTTGTTGGGATGATTGATTTTAAAATGAATGCTCCAAAAGGAAAACAGTTGATACAATCATATGCCATTTGCACGCCAGAGGAAGCAAAAAATAAAGCTAAGATGGAGGAATTGGCAAAAATCATTGAAAAACATCTGGAAAAACTTATTCCAAGCTATAAGATGGAATGGTACATATATAGCTCAATATGGCATTTGGATGGTGTGGCTAAAACCATCGATAATGAAAAGCCAGATGTGACAACACCAATAAAAAATCTCTATATTGCTGGAGATTGCGTAAATTCCAAGGGCGTTGGAATGAACTGTGCAGCAGATTCTGCAAGATTGATAGTCAATAATTTGAAAATTTAAAAAATTCTTTAAACAATTTCTTAATTAACCTAATAAATGATAGCTTTAATATCTTTACTAATAGTTATACTTTTTTCGATAACTATAGTCAGGATAGGGGCGGTGGCGCTGGAAATGACAGGCCTATCAAAAGAAATGGCAACTTTTCAAGCTCAATCTGCTTTTTCTGGCACTGGCTTTACTACCTCAGAATCTGAATTTGTTGTTTCCCACCCTGTGAGAAGAAAAATTGTTAAAATACTCATATTTCTGGGAAGTGCCGGAATAGCATCTGCAATGGCTACATTGGTGCTAACTTTTATTGGGCAAGGAAGAGAAGAAGCTACCGCACGCCTTTTATGGCTCTTTGTTGGACTCCTCACAATATATCTATTTGCTCGCTCCAAAATGATAGATAAAGGTATGAGGTATCTTATCAAAAAAGCGTTGGAAAAATTCACTAATCTAAAAGTTTATGATTATGAACAACTTCTGGGGCTAAGCAAAGGTTATTCAATAGGTGAATTTAAAGTTAAAGAAGGAAGTTGGCTAGAAAACAAAAAATTGAGGGAACTTAGAGTTGATGAAGAGGGCATTCTAATCTTAGGTATATATAGAAGGATTGAAGAGGAGGAACAATTTATAGGTGCTCCAGACGGCGACACAGAAATAATGAAAGGAGATACCCTCATATGCTATGGCCCAGAAGAAGCAATCATGAATTTATCTCAAAGACTCAGAGGAAGAGCAGGAGATGAACAACATGAGAAGGCTGTAAAGGAAGAGAGGATTAGGAAAGAGCAGGAGAGGGAATTAGGAGGCAGATTACTCAGAAAGTATGACATTAATCATCTGCCTGAGAAATGAATGTTGAATATTCTTCCCTTCTTCCATGAACTCTTTTAACCTATTTTCTGGCAGAAGATCGGCGTATTCCTTTGCCTGCATAATCATTTCAACCTTATCTATTTCCTGGAGTATTTTTGCCTCCTTGCTTTCCCCTTCAATAAATTCTTCCCATATTTTATAATATTCCATGCCAATTTCCTTAGCAAGTTTCTTCATTGCATTCCTTTCTTTTTCTATTTTTCTCTCCCTATCCATATCATGGGGAGTTATATCTCCAGTTATGCACTCAGCAATGTCGTGCAGTAATGCCATTTTCATCATTTTTTCAACATTCATGCCAAGCCTATCACCAACAAGCATGGCAATTAAAGCAACTCTGTAGCTATGGTCTGCTACACTCTCCTTTGCTATACCTGCTCTTAACCACCCTTTCCTTTTTATTTCCTTTAGTTTCCCCGCCTTCATCAGAAACGAAACAAGCTCATGCATAAGGTAAATCATGAAAGCTATTAAAAATGCGGGGGGTGGGATTTTCATGGCTTACGCCAATTCGAACCCACGAAGGCCTTCGCCACAGGGTCCTAAGCCCTGCGCCGTTACCTCTTGGCTACCCCCGCGTGCATTCTAGAATCTTTTTGGTTATTGGTGAGAAGTTGAAGTCTTTGATAATCTTTGCCTTATTGAGGCTAAATGTTCTTATCATATATTTCTCTGCTATCCATCCCTCTTCCTTTATCTTCTGGAACATTGCCGTCTTTCCTATTTTATAACTCTCATAGCTTTCGTACAGTGATATGGCAACGCATTCAAACTGGCGAGTTGCAAAAAATATAACTTCATCATTTAATAGTTTTTTCACTTCGTCCTTTTCATAATCTGGAGAGTGACGAGGATCAAAGATTATATGATAAAATGATAGAATTTTCAGCTCAAGCTTACTGAAATCAGGAATTGCTATAATTTTTATATAGTCGTTTCCGATGAATTTTCTTTTTAATCTGCCTACAGTATGTCTTGTTATCCCAATCATTTCTGCAATGTCCTTCGATGATGCTTCAGGATATTCAATAATTTTGCAGAAAACTTCCTTTTCTCTATTCGTCATTTTGCTTTCTTTAACTGGGAAAAAATTCTGGTTATCGCTTTCATCTTTTATACCAAACAATTTTCCAGTCAATGTAGCAAAATTGAAAAATCGATATACCTTACTTATTTCAAAGGGAAATATAACTTCCATTGGATATTCTTTATCGAGTAATCCAAGCTGTCCAAATGTTTTTGCCCTTATATCGTTTATTTTGCCTATACTTGTATAATTTTTTGCGAAGCTCAATGAAAAGCCTTTGTCTTCTTCTCCCATTGAAAAGAAAATTTCTTCTGAAGCTTCTATTCTTTTTTCTGTAATCTCAATTCTTTTTTCTAATGGTATTACAGGATTGAAATTTGTGTGTATAACCACCATCATTTCTGCTCCAAAATTCTGTAACATTGGAACTGCAAAAATTTTGTAATAACTTTCCTCTCGTAGCCGTTTCCTTATGGCAGCCACTGTCGACTGCTTTATACCAAGCTTTTGCGCAATTTCTCTATCATTTACATTTGGATATTTTATAATGCCATACAATACCTTTTTTTCATAATTTGTTAAGTCCACATAGATAAATGGAAACAAGCATAAAATCTTTTTGAAATAGGGGCAAATCTGTAATTTTAGTTTTAGTTTTAGAAATTTTATAATTCTGCAAAAATTTTTTTGTTTTTCTTTCCATTCTAATAAAAAAATAGCTAAGTTTTTAACTTTAGGAAAATATTTATATAATAAAAAAGAATATTTTCCACTAGGCGATGAAATGAAATATTGGGTAAAAGAGGAGTTGAAGCCTCCCCATGGCAAAGTATATATAATAAAGGATAGATGCAAGGGTTGCGGATTCTGCATTGATTTTTGTCCTCAACAAGTACTGCAGGAATCTGAAGAATTTAATGCTAAGGGTTATCATCCTCCAAAGCTTGTTGAAAATGAAAAGAAATGTATAGGCTGTGGATTCTGCTCCTTAGTTTGCCCGGAATTTGCAATTTATATTGAGAAAGAGGAGGAAAAGAATGATTAAATTTTATAGTGGAAATATTGCCTGTGCAGAAGGAGCCATTGCAGCTGGCTGTAGATTTTTTGCTGGCTATCCTATTACGCCTTCAACGGAAATAGCAGAACATATGGCTTTACGCCTGCCTCAAGTTGGCGGCATCTTTATTCAAATGGAAGATGAGCTTGCTTCAATGGCTGCAATACTTGGAGCGAGTTGGGGAGGGATGAAAGCAATGACTGCTACAAGCGGACCTGGCTTGAGTTTAATGCAGGAAAACATTGGCTTGGGGGCAATGACAGAAACTCCTTGCGTTGTTGTAGACGTGCAACGTGCTGGCCCAAGCACGGGAATGCCCACTTTAATCGGGCAGGCAGATGTTATGCAAGCAAGATGGGGAAGTCATGGAGACTATGAAATCATAGCCTTATCCCCTTCTTCACCTCAGGAATGCTTTGATTTGACGATAAAATCTTTCAATCTTGCAGAGGAGTATAGAGTGCCTGTCATTTTGCTAATGGATGAAAGTGTCAGCCATATGAGCGAGAAAGTTATTATTCCGCCAAAAGAAAAAATAAAGATTGTCGAAAGAAAAAAGCCAAAGGTAAAGCCATCGGAATATCTTCCTTTTAAGGCAGATGATTATGTACCACCTATGGCTTGCGCTGGCGAAGGTTATGCAGTTCATGTAACTGGCTTAACACATGATGAAAAGGGTTACCCGCAGGCTACATCTCCAGAAGTTCAGGAAAAGCTCGTAAGAAGACTTTGTGATAAGATAAGAAAAAATGAAAGAAAGTTGCGAGACATAGAAGAATTTGAAATGGAAGATGCAAAGCTTGCCATTGTATCTTTTGGCACTACTGCACGCTCTTGTAAGGCAGCTGTAAAGCGGGCAAGAAAGCGTGGATATAAAGTTGGGCTTATTCGCCTTCGAACTATATGGCCTTTTGCAGATGAATATTTTGAAAAGATTGCTAACGAGATTAAGCAATTTGTTGTTGTAGAGGTAAACTATGGCCAAATAAAACTTGAAGTGGAGAGATGCGTTGGAAAGAAAGTTCATTTACTGCCGAAGATGGGAGGGGAAATTCATAAGCCAGAGGAAATTTACAAGAAAATAAAGGAGGTATATAATGGAAATTGAGGCAGAAACTCATCCACTGGATAAATATTTGCGAACTGACCGCATCCCTCATATATGGTGTCCTGGATGTGGGCTGGGCACAGTGCTTAACTGCTTCTTGCATGCGTTAGAAGAAAGCGATATTGATTTGAAAAATTTAGCTATAGTTTCTGGCATTGGATGCACAGGCAGGGTAGCGGGATATCTTAATGTTGATTCATATCATACTACTCATGGGAGAGCCATTCCTTTTGCCACTGGCTTAAAGCTTGCAAATCCAAAGTTAAAAGTAGTCGTATTCAGCGGAGATGGCGATTTATTTGCTATAGGTGGAAACCATTTCATTCATGCAGCCCGTCGGAATATAGATATGACCGTTATATGTGTGAACAACTATAACTACGGCATGACCGGCGGACAACTTGGTCCAACAACACCTTTAGAAGCAAAAACAACTACGAGCCCATATGGAAATGTTGAACATCCCTTCAACTTGTGTCATGTTGCCGCCGCATCAGGCGCTGTTTATGTTGCCAGGTGGACAGCACTGCATGTTCGCCGTCTTAAAGAATCGATGAAGGAAGCATTGAATAAGAAGGGTTTTACTTTTATTGAAGTAATTGCTTCATGCCCCACAACTTATGGAAGGCGTAATAAAATGCCAACAGGCTTGGATACAATGAGATATTACAAAGAAAAATCTGTTATAAAGCATGGAATTGATCCTTCAGAAGCGGATATAGAAATTGGTGGAGACATTATAGTAGGAAAATTTGTTGATATAGAAAAACCAACATTTGATGAAATTCTCAAAAAGCTGGAGGAAAAGATTAAATGAGGAAGGAAATAAAATTTAGCGGATTTGGAGGGCAAGGCATAGTGCTTATGGGCAATATAGCTGCAAGAGCATCTGCTATATATGATGGCAAAAATGCAATTTTCACTCCCTCATATGGACCCGAGGCAAGAGGGGGGGCAGCAAGTTCAAATGTTGTTATCAGTGATGATGAAATAGATTATCCTTATGTAACTGAGCCCGATGTGCTTGTTGCAATGAGTCAGGAGGCATATGAAAAATATGCTCCAATGCTTAAGGATGGTGGTCTCCTCATTATAGATGAAGATTTAGTGAAGTTGAAGAATGGCGAAGGCAAAGTGGCAAAAGTGCCAGCCACAAAAATCGCAGAAAGCTTAGGAAAAAGGATAGTTGCCAACATTGTAATGCTTGGTTTCTTTACTGCTGTAACGAAGCTTATATCATATGAAGCAATTAAAAAAGCTGTTCTGGAAAGCGTGCCTCCTAAATTTAAGGAATTAAATGAAGAAGCTTTAGATAAAGGATATGAGCGTGGTAAAAAAGTAAAGGATGGTAAAAATGGCAAAATGGCATAAAACGGCGATAAAATGGCAAGGAGAATAGGCGTATTTGTATGTCATTGCGGGATCAACATTGCAGGCACAGTAGATGTGGAAAGGGTGGCAAGAGAACTGGAAAAACAGCCTGGCGTAGTATTTGCCACAACATATCAGTATATGTGCTCCGACCCCGGCCAGAACTTAATAAAGCAGAAGATTGAGGAAGAAAATCTGGATGCTGTAGTCGTTGCCGCCTGCTCACCGGCGATGCATGAGGAAACTTTCCGTGGTGTATGCAGAGAATATTTCAATGAATATAGATGTGAAATGGCAAATATAAGAGAACAGTGTTCATGGGTTCATGATGGCGAGGAAGCAACGGAAAAGGCAATAAAAATTGTTAAGGCTACTGTTGAAAAGCTCAGGGACAACGAAGACCTGATGCCGATTCTTGTGCCAGTAGAAAAGAAATGCCTGATTATAGGAGGTGGCATCGCCGGTATACAGGCTGCCTTGGATATAGCAGACGCAGGCTATAAAGTTATTTTGGTAGAGAAGGAACCAAGCATCGGTGGGAGAATGGCTCAGTTAAGCGAAACTTTCCCAACGCTTGATTGTAGCCAGTGTATTCTAACGCCAAAAATGGTTGCAGTTGCTAGACATCCAAATATAAAGCTTTTAACTTATTCAGAGGTTCTTGAAATTTCTGGATTCGTTGGAAATTTCCATGTAAAAATTTTGAAAAAGCCCCGATATGTAGATGAAGATGCCTGCACTGTTTGTGGGGACTGCGAGGAAGTATGTCCTGTTATAGTTGCAAATGAATTTGAAATGGAAAGAAAGCCAAGAAAGGCGATCTATATTCCCTTTCCGCAGGCGGTGCCTTCTACATATACACTTGACAGAGAAGCTTGCCTTGGGCTGGCACCGCTAACATGCAGCCAATGCAAAGAGGTATGCGAAGCCAATGCCATAGATTATGACATGCAGCCAAAAATTATTGAAGAAGATGTGGGGGCAATTATTGTTGCAACTGGCTATGATTTATATGACAAAAATAAGCTTGTTGAATATGGATATGGAGAAGATGATGATATCATAACGAGTTTGGAATTTGAACGCATGCTCTCTGCAAGTGGTCCAACTGGAGGCAAGATTATAAAGCCTTCTACAGGCAAAGAGCCAAAGAAGGTTGTTTTCATTCAATGTGCTGGTTCTCGAGATAAGCAACACATGCCATACTGCAGCAGTATATGTTGCATGTATACTGCAAAGCATGCCTTGCTTTACAAACATCATGTACCAGATGGTGAGGCATACATCTTTTATATAGATATAAGGGCTACAGGAAAAGGATATGAAGAATTTATTGAACGTGTTATGGAAGAGGAGAGGATAAATTATATTAGGGGTAAAGTTGCAAAAATTTACAGAGATGGAGATAAAATTGTTGTATGCGGAGTAGACACGCTCACTGGCAGAAAGGTGGAAGTGCAAGCAGATTTAGTTGTTCTTGCAATGGCAATAGTGGGAAAAGAAGAGGCGGTGAAAATTGCAAAGAAGCTCAAGGTTGCTGTCGATGATGGAAATTTCTTTAAAGAATCTCATCCAAAGTTAAAGCCAGTTGAAGCGTTAACGAGGGGCATATACTTTGCTGGCTGTGCTCAAGCACCCAAAGATATACCTTCTGCCGTCGCTCAGGCAAGTGCTGCCGCTTCAAAAGTGCTGAGCATATTTTCTAAGGATAAACTTGAAAAAGACCCACTTATTGCAGTCGTTGACGAAGAGCACTGCTCTGCCTGTGGAATTTGTGTAAGTGTATGCCCCTATGGAGCAATGATGAAAATGGAAAATGGAAAGGCAAGGTGTATCGAAGCTTTATGCGAGGGTTGTGGAACTTGCGCAGCAGCATGTCCAAGTAGCAATATTGAAATGAGGAATTATAAAGATGAGCAGATTGTAAAAATGGTTGAGGTGGTAATATGAGTTTTGAGCCAAAAATAGTAGCGTTTTTGTGCAATTGGTGTGCATACGCAGGAGCAGATTTGGCAGGAACATCTCGCTTACAATATCCAGCGAACATTGTGCCAATAAGAGTAATGTGTTCTGGCAGAGTGGATCCAGAATTCATTCTTGAGGCATTTCGCAAGGGAGCGGATGGCGTCTTCATTGGAGGCTGTCATCCGGGCGATTGCCATTATGTTTCAGGCAACTATAAAGCAAGAAAAAGGGTGGAAATGATGAAGAAATTGCTTAAGGAAATGGGAATAAATCCTCGTCGCCTACGCTTAGAATGGGTTTCCGCCACAGAAGGGCAAAAATTTGCAGATGTGGTAAGCCAGTTTGTTGAAGAGATAAAAGAGTTAGGACCATCTCCATGGAGGGAAAAGAAATGAAAAAAATAGCAATGTATTGGGGGGCTGGATGCGGAGGATGCGATGTCTCGCTGTTAAGCTTACATGAAAAAATCTTGGATTTGCTTGAGGAAGCAGAGATTGTTTTCTGGCCATGTGCCATGGATTTCAAATATGAGGATTTAGAGAAAATGAAAGATGGAAGTATTGACATTGCTTTTTACAATGGAGCAATAAGAACTGAAGAAAATGAGGAAATTGCTAAATTGCTGAGGAAAAAATCCAAGATATTGGTAGCCTATGGCTCATGCGCAACTGAAGGATGCGTTATAGGGCTTGCAAATTTATATAGCAGGGAAGAAATTTTCGATACAGTTTATCTGAAGAACGAAACTACGAAGAATGAAGATGGCATAATTCCCTCTTCAAATGATTTGCATCTTCCAGAATTTCTACCTCATTTAAAAACTCTCGAGCAGGTTGTAAAAGTAGATGCTTTCATTCCAGGCTGTCCTCCTCCAAAGCCTGTTCTTGAAAATGCATTGGAAGCACTTTTACAAGGAAAAACTGAATTTGGTAAGAGCGTTGCTTTATGTGATGAATGCCCGCGTAAAGATAGCAAACCCGAAAAGATAGAAATAAACAAATTTTACAGATGGCATGAAAAAGAAGATAATGGAGATTGTTTCCTGGCTCAGGGAATAATATGCATGGGTCCAGCAACTAGAGCTGGTTGCGAAGCAGAATGCATCTCTGCCAACATACCATGTACAGGCTGCATGGGAGCGGTGCCAAAAGTTAGAGAGCAGGGCATTTCAATGCTTTCTGCCTTAGCTTCCATATTGGGAGATATGGATGAAGAAAAGGAAAAGGAGATTATAGAAAGCTTGCAAGACGTTGTCGGCACCTTTTATAAATATGCTACAGCTAAGCTTCTGCCAGAAGGGAGGTTAAAAGATGAAAGTTAGTATCGATCCCATAACAAGGCTTGAAGGGCATGGAAAAATAGACATTTTCCTCGATGATAAAGGAAATGTAGACAGGGCATATATGCAAGTGCCAGAGCTAAGAGGTTTTGAAATGTTCTGCGTTGGAAGGAAAGCTGAAGACATGCCCATCATTACAGCCCGTATATGTGGCGTTTGCCCAGAAGCTCATCATATGGCGGCAGCAAAAGCTTTGGACATGGCTTTTCATGCCGAACCGCCAGAGCCAGCGAAAAAGCTTCGTGAATTGCTATACAATGCCTACATCTTTTATGACCATTGTCTTCATCTGTATTATCTTGGAGGTATTGATGTCCTTCTTGGAGATGTGAGCAAGGAGCAGAGAAACATTGTGGGGCTTATAAAGAAGTTTGGCGTGGAAATAGGAAAAGAAGTGATAAAGCATCGTCGCTATGCAATGGAAATAATAAAGATGCTTGGAGGAAGAGAAATTCATCCTGTATCTGCAATTCCTGGAGGTGTGAGCAAAGGGCTGAACGAGGAAGAGAGGAGAGAAGTGGAAAGCAAGGCAAAGGAATGTATTGAATTTGCAAAAAAAAGCATGGAAATTTTCAAGAAGGTTTTTGAGAGCAAGAGATGGAATGAACTGCTTGGATTAGATAGCTTACAGACATATTATATGGGCTTAGTTGATTCAAATAACTACGTTAACTACTATGATGGAGATATTCGCATCGTTGCTCCAGATGGAAAAGAAGTGGCGAAAATTAAGCCAGAAAAAATATTGAATTATATAGAAGAGCATGTTGAAAAATGGAGTTATGTTAAGTTTCCATATTTAAAAGAGATAGGATGGAAAGGGCTTGTAGATGGAAAGGAAAGTGGTGTATATAGAGTCGGCTCTTTGGCAAGGCTTAATGTTGCAGACGGGATGAATAGCAAGGAGGCAATGAAGGAGTTTGAAGAATTTAGAAAAGAAGGTATAGTGCATGAAACTTTCGCCTATTACCATGCTCGTTTAATTGAAATGCTGAATGCAGCTGAAAGAATGCATGCTTTAGCTCTCGATGATCAAATTACAAGCGATGATTTGTGCACTATGCCCGCCGAAGCCGGCGAGGGCATTGGTGTAGTAGAAGCTGCTCGTGGCGTGCTTATTCACCACTATGAGCTCGATGAAAAGGGGTTGGTTAAAAAGGCAAATATGATTGTTGCCACCACCAATAATAATGCTGCAATAAATATGAGCGTTGCCAATGCTGCTAGGAAAGTAATTAAAGGAGGCAACGTAAATGACATTCTGCTTAATAAAATTGAATCTGCATTCCGATGCTATGATCCCTGCTTAGCATGTGCCTCCCACGCTCTTGGCTCAACACCAATGATAGCTAACATATATTGGAAAGGAAAGTTGTACAAAAGGCTAGAGAAAAATGTATAGTGTTGTAGTAGGTGTAGGCAACCCATTGCTAGGAGATGATGCAATTGGCTTGGAGGTAGCTGAAAGGCTAAAAGGAGAAGTGAATGCAGAGGTAAAGAAGGCAATAGCAGGTGGGCTTGAGCTTGCGGAAATGATTGCAGAATATGAACTTGCCGTCATAATCGATGCATTTAATGGCGATGGCGTGAAGGAGATAGACGTCGATGAATATGAGGAAAGTGTGGCAAATCATGATATTCGCTTCCCATCTGCATATCATATCCTCTCCCGCTATATAAAAATGCCAAAGGTCAGAATCGTTGGCATAGGAGTTAAAAATGTGGAAATCAAAGAGGAATTATCAAAAGAAACAAGAAAGCTTATTCCAGCTGCTATAGAAAAGGTGAAGAAGATTCTGGAGGAGGAAAATGGATTTATTGGCAAAAGTTGAAGAGCTATCGGGTGAAAATTTGTATGCATGTTATCAATGTGGGAAATGCTCAGCAGGCTGTCCAATGGTTGACCAGATGGATTTGCTCCCGAATCAAGTAATTTTATATGTCATCAGAAATGATGAAAGTGTTGTGGAAGCAAAAACTCCATGGATATGTGCTCAATGCTATCAGTGTGGAACACGTTGCCCCAGGAACGTAGATATTACCAAAATAATGGAGGCTTTGAGACTCATAAAATTGAGAAAAAATATCGATTATCTTAAAATTGGGAAAGTAAAGAAGAACTTGCCTCAAATTGCTGTAGTGAGTGCAACTCGCAAATATACAGGGTGAAAAAATGGAAATAGCATATTATCCAGGATGTACGCTGAAAACCAATGCAAAGGAATTTGAGGAAAGCACAATAGAAGCTTTTAAGAAGCTTGGAATAGAACTTAAAGAGCTGAATAAATGGTATTGTTGTGGCACTGTCTACAGCCTAGCTACAGATAATTTAATGTACAGGCTCGCTGCAATAAGAAATTTGATAAAAGTTAAGGAAGAAGGATATGATAAAGTTGTTACACTATGCTCCATATGCTACAACACCCTTAAGCAGGCTAATTTAATGGCTCAGCAGGATGAGGAGGCAATGTATAAAATAAATTCATTTATGGATGAGGAGCCAGATTATCATGGTGAGGTGGAAGTGCTTCATCCCTTAGAAATTCTCAAGGGCATGGAAGAGAAAATTAAGGAGAATGTAGTTAAGCCTCTCAACAAAAAATATGCTGTATATTATGGATGCCTGCTGTTGCGCCCCAAAGAAGTGGCTATTGATGAATATGAAAATCCGAGTGTAATGGAAAAGCTTGTTGAAATGCTCGGCGGAAGCGTCGTCAATTTCCCCTTCAAAAATGAATGCTGTGGGGCATATAATGTTGTAAGCGATAGGGAGGCGGTGGTAGAGAGATGTTATCGCATTGTCGGCAATGCAAGAAAAAATGGGGCGGACGCAATTGTAACAAGCTGTCCTCTATGCCATTTTAATTTAAGTGAAATGCAAAAAGAAATCAAAAAAACGGATTTTGTTGGTTTGCCTATCTATTACTTTAGTCAGCTTATGGTGGAAGCTTTTGGAGGGAGAAAATGCAAAGAAAAATGAAAATGGTTCGAATATATATTATGGGAAAGGAGTACAGAGTTCCAGAAGGGCTAACTATTATGAAGGCAATGGAATATGCCGGCTACCGCTATATAAGAGGAGCAGGCTGCAGGGCAGGCTTTTGTGGGGCATGTGCTACAGTTTACAGAAAAGAAGGAGATTACAAGCTTTATGCAGATTTAGCCTGCCAGACTACTGTAGAAGATGGAATGTATTTAGTTCAACTTCCATTTACGCCTGCAAATAAGGCAATCTATGATTTGGAGAAGATAAAAGCTGATGACAAAACGCTCGTTAATTTTTATCCAGAAATAGCAAGATGCGTTTCATGCAATACATGCACAAAAGCTTGTCCTCAAGAGCTGGATGTAATGGATTATATCCAAGCTTCGTTGCGTGGCGACATAGCCAAAGCTGCAGAACTGTCTTTTGACTGTATTCAGTGCGGTTTATGTGCGTTGCGATGCCCAGCAGAGATAGTCCATTATCACGTTGCCCAGCTGGCTCGTCGCCTATATGGCAAATATTTAGCTCCAAAAGCCAAGCATTTAGAAAAGAGAGTTAAAGAAATTGAGGAAGGAAAGTTTGATGCTGAGCTTAAGAAAATGATGAAAAAAAGCATAGAAGAATTAAGAAAGATGTATAATGCTCGGGACATTGAGCCCGAAGAGGAAATGCCCACGGAGAGTGATTAAATGTATCCAAAGGAAATGGAAAAGTCAATAAGGAAGGTGGAAGCAACGAGAGAAGAAAGGCTTCATAAGCTTCCAGAAAGAATGAGCGAAAAAGAAAGGCAAGAAGTTTTGCAAAAATGGCATCCTGACTATAAGCCAGAGGCAAAGAGAAAGCTTAAGATAGGTGTTAGCAAGGGTAGCATCGTGCCCCATGAAGTGGCAGATTTAATTGAAGCTTATCCTTTAATTAAGCCCGAAGAAATTGACTTGAGTCAAGTCGACTATGATGTAGATGTCCTCATAATTGGCGGAGGCGGTGCAGGCACAGCAGCAGCCTTATTTGCTTACTATAACGGAATAAAGCCAGAAAATATCCTTATAGCAACAAAATTGAGACATGGAGATGCAAACACCATGATGGCCCAGGGCGGAATTCAAGCTGCAGACAAGGAGAATGATTCGCCAATTATTCATTATCTCGATGTCATAGGAGGAGGTCATTTTGCAAACAAACCTGAGCTTGTTGCCAAACTTGTTATGGATGCCCCATCTATAATAAAATGGCATGAGGAGCTTGGAATAATGTATGATAAGAAAGAAGACGGAGAGATGATTACAATTCATGGAGGGGGAACAAGCAGGAAAAGAATGCATTCAGCAAAAGATTATACTGGAATGGAAATTATGCGCGTTTTGAGAGATGAGGCAAGAAATATTGGCATTCCAGTTTTAGAATTCTCTCCAGCAATAGAATTATTGCAAGATGATGATGGCAAGGTTGCGGGAGCTTTACTCTATAATCTAGAAACGGAGCAGTATTACGTTGCCAAGGCAAAAGCAACAATACTTGCTACAGGTGGGTTTGGAAGGCTACATATTCAAGGATTTCCAACAACAAATCATTATGGTGCTACCTTTGATGGCGCTGTTATGGCGTATCGTCTCGGAGCGAGATTGCGAGATATGGATTCTGTGCAGTATCATCCTACTGGCGTTGCTTATCCAGAGCAAATTGTTGGATTGCTTGTAACTGAGAAAGTTCGTAGCTTAGGAGCTCAACCTGTAAATGCAGATGGTGAGCAGTTTGTTCATCCCTTAGAGGCAAGAGATGTGGAAGCTGCTGCTCTGATAAGAGAATGTTATGGAAGGAAGAAAGGCGTTGTCACGCCTACAGGAATGCAGGGCATATGGCTTGATTCACCAATGATAGATATAATACATGGAGAGGGAACAATAGAAAAAAGGCTGGGCGCAATGTTCAGAATGTTCAACAGATTTGGCATTGATATGAGAGAAGAGCCCATCCTAGTTTTCCCAACCTTACACTATCAAAATGGTGGCATTGAAATAGATGCAGAAGCTCGAGTTTTAGGTAAAAATAATGTTATACAAGGCCTATTTGCAGCAGGAGAAGTTGAAGGAGGGGTTCACGGCAAAAATCGTTTAATGGGTAATTCTTTGCTTGATACACAAGTTTTTGGTAAAATTGCTGGAATTAATTCTGCAAAATATGCTAAAAAAGCAAAAATTGGGAAGCTAAGCCTGAAGCATGTAAATCGATACATAGAAGAACTACGTAAGGCAAAAATAAAAGAAGAGAGGAAAGCGCCAATTATATTCCCAGACTATAGAGGAGAGCAAGTACTATCGAGGGCTATAGACATACTATAAAATATCAATTATGTTTTCAGCTTCTATTCTTTCCATTACTTTTGTTAAATTTGGGAAAGTCTTTTTTAACTGTTTTTTAGTTGCCCTCTTTATTAATTCATCATACCATATTTTTTTACTTTTAAGAAATTTTATTATTTTTTCTTTCTCTGCACTTATATTCATTTTGTACAATTCTTTTATCAGGCTCACTATTTCTTCCTCAATACATCGCTGCATTCCAAAAATAACAGCGTAAATTTTTACATGATGAGAACCATAAT
>VBQI01000008.1 GCA_008297865.1 Thermoplasmata archaeon | reverse complement strand
ATATTTTATGACGAAACAGGAATTCCTATTTGGAAGAAATAGGAATTCGTGAATTATAAAGGGAAAGAGAACCAGTTATGCAACACAGCAGCTCATAGCGGAAATAGTTGTAAACCATGAAGGAAGTCTTTTACAAATAAGTTAAACGATCAAATTTAATGCTATATGTTAATTAATTAAATGCTGTATAATATATTCATGCACTTTCTCGTTAATGGCAATCAAAGAAATATGGTCTTCTTTTCCAAGAGGCCAAGCTGAGCCTTCTAAAATGTAAAGTGGTTTACCCTCTAAGTAAGGACTTTCTGTTGGACAGAGACCATCTGAAGTATGTGGTATGCCATCTCCATCAAAATCTCTCGGATAATCACCAATAATAAATCCAATATCTCCTCCCACAGCATAATAGTCAACTAAATCAGTTCCTTCATACCCCATAGCCTGTAAAAAAGGTGAGTTGTAAATCATATCTGGCACAGGCCCCATCCACCATGGAAGATATGCACGTTTTATTATTTCTCTAAGCAAACTTACATTTATGTTAGGAGGCACACCATGGCAGGGGGTGCCAACAACTATTAAATCATCAATTTGGAATGGTCCAATAGTTATATCTGGATACCCATCACCATACCAAGGATATCCTTTGCCATTCCAGCTTTTATTCCAGTAGTCAACATCTGCCATATAATGCTCAGCCATGAATCGGGCTACAAGTCCACCCATACTATGAGTAACAATATCTATCGTCTGATTTGGAGAATAGCCATTTAATACCAGTGCATCTCTTATTTTTTCACATACTCTTGCTGCAACCCATGGAATATGATGTTCTTCAAACCAGTCTGGCTCATAAGTTAGCCATTGTATGCCGGGTTTGGTAACATCAAAATCAAGAACTTTAAAACCTCTTGCCTCCAGCTTCTTTGTTAAATTCCACCATGTATAGTTTATTAATGCATTAGATATACTTCCAGACCATCCATGAATCAAAACAATAGGAAAGTCGCCGGGCCTCTCTGGAATAACGGAAATGCTTTTATCTGCAGCACTTCCCTCATAATCTTTTTCTCCTGATAAATTTCTCTCAAATTTCGCCATCGCCACTATGCTCGTATTTTCTATTGCATTAGAATAGAATAAAGGCATCTCTGTGATTCCATTTTCATCTGTTTCGCTCTTTTTCTCCATGAACAATATTCCATTTGCATAAAATTTCCATATTATTGTTGCATTTTCTAATGGATGCCATTGTTGTTCTTTTGCAACTAAATAAGCTTTAAAAATGCAGGTTTCTCCCGCAATCATTTCTCTTCTATTGCTTTCTAAATATAATTCTGTTTCATATAACCTTGGATAAACTGTTGCATTTGCATAAGCCTTCCACTCCTTTCCATCAATTTTTACAGAAGCAATTATCTCTACCCCATGCTCCATTTCATCCACATCTTTTGGCGCAACATATCTTGCTTTTGCCTTTCCATATATATCAGTAAATGAGCCATTTTCCACCCTTCCCGTATCTCCACTTGCCTTAACACTCCAGCTTACATTTGTTTCATATGGCTCTCCATTTTTACTTACAGAGAGAATGATTTCCATGCTTTTTCCTTCTTCAATGGAAAAATTTTCTGGATAGATTGAAATGATTATTGTCTCCTGCTCGTTTTCCTTCTTAAAACTGTATACAAATATAAAGGAAAGGATTGCTATAGTAGCAATTATTATTGCATAGTATTTCATTCCCATTTTTCCAACTCTTTTTGGAATCGAAGCTTCTCTCCTTTTACGGGAACAGGATATTCTGCTGTTACGCATCCAAGACAGAGATTATCTTTTTCAATCCCCATTGCTTCCACAAGCCCATCTATAGAAATGTATCCGAGGGAATCTGCTCCAATTTCTTCCCTTATTTCTTCTATACTTCTCCCCGAAGCAATAAGTTGCTCCCTCGTTGTCATATCAATTCCAAAATAGCATGGAGCTATAATTGGCGGTGAGGCAATACGAACATGCACTTGCTTCGCCCCATAACGGCGGAGTAAGCTAACTATTTTCCTCATTGTTGTCCCTCTTACTATGGAATCATCTACAATAACTATCCTCTTCCCATTTACAATGCTTTTAACCGGATTAAGCTTTAATTGTACGAGTTTCTCTCTTATTTTTTGAGTTGGTAGAATAAAGGTTCTTGCAATATAGCGATTTTTCATTAATCCCTCTGCCAGAGGGATTCCAGATGCTTTTGAATAGCCATAAGCATGAGCTCTTCCTGAATCGGGAATGGGAATAACATAATCTGCATCTACAGGATGTTCTCTTGCAAGAATTTCTCCAAGCTTCTCCCTAACTTTGTACACTTCTATTCCATCTATAAATGAATCTGCTCTTGCAAAGTATACATATTCAAAGAAGCAATGCGCCTTATATCTCTCATTTATAAGCTTATATGATTTATAGCCATCTGCTGTAATTTCAATAAGCTCGCCAGGCTCAACATCTCTTATAAATTCCCCTCCAAGCGCATCTATTGCTACGGATTCAGAGGTGATAATGTAGCCATTATCTATTTTTCCAATACATAAAGGCTTTATTCCATGCGCATCTCTGAGTCCAAATGTTCTTTCATTTAGCATAAATGTAAATGAATATGAGCCATTTATTTTCTTCATAAGCAGTTTTGTTGCCTTTTGTATGCTTTTCTCTTTCAAATAGTCTGCAAGAAGATAGACAATTGCCTCTTCCTCACTTCCGTACATGAAACTATGTCCGCTTTTCATAAGCTCTTCTTTAAGCTCTGAAGAATTTACTATTATACCATTATGGGCAATTGCAATATCTCCTGCAGATGTGTGAAGTAAAGTAGGCTGAGCATTTTCAGGAGAAGAAATTTTTACTGAATAATAAGTATGACCAATGCCAACATTACCTTTAAGTTCTTTCAAATCAAATTTGCGAAATGCCTCTTCCACAAGCCCAAGTCCCTTATATGTCTCTATTTTTCCATTATACAAGGCTATGCCCGCCGCCTCCTGCCCACGATGTTGCAACGCCATTAGAGAAATGTATAGGCTTTCTGCTACATTATTGCGAGAAGCAATGGCAACTACTCCACAACTTTCTTTCATTTTTTCCAGCTGAATTTTCTTCTCCTCCTGGACCTTCCAAAGCCGCAGGAGGCACAATATTTCTTTCTCGCATTATATGCATGCTTCCCGCATCTTCTGCAAACAATGTGGGTTTTTCCTCCTCCTTCTTTTGATGGCGTACCTTTACTCATTTTATCACGGCGGTAATATATATACTATATTGTCTCCCCTTACAATAACTTTTTCTAATTCCCGTTTCTTTTCTCCTTCTATAATCTCTTCCGCATTCCTTAATATGAGATTGAGATGAGGATGATCATATCCTTCTAATATGCCACGATATTCTCTTCCCCCTTTCAATTCAACAAGTATGCGCTTTTCTAAGCTTGCATGAATCACTTCCAGGGGTTTCATTGGTATTGTATGGAGAGCTATTATTAAAATTTTTGTTTCTGTGGACTTCTGCTAATATATTAACGCCCGCATCAATTGCATGAATGCAGTCTTGAATGCTCCCAAAGAATATAAGAATCTCAGAAAAGTATTTGAATAGACGCAATGTTCATGATATAGAAAAGCTAATTGACTTTGCATATACTTCAGGATGGATTTCTCCATTTTCATAAAATTTTTCCATCCACGCTCTTATTTCAAAAGTTCCGATGCCCAACATATTTGCAGGAATAGTTGTTTCTAATAATATCATTCCTTTCGAGAGATTTATCGAGGTAATAACCTGTAAAAAACTTCTATTTTCCGACCACTGATACAATTTTTCTTCTCCTTTATAAATGCAGAAGTCAGCAATTTTTGATGAAGGAAATTTTATATTCTTACTGTCATAATCTTTAATTTCGATCCAGATATGTATTTCTTCATTTAGAGAATAGGTATGCTTATCTGTTTTCACCACAATGGCATAATCTCCATTTGCCATCATAAAATATGCAGATGCAATTATTCCGATTATCACTATCCCAAGTAGTATACCTTTCATATTCATAAAACAGAAAGTAAATAAGATGCTTGCGAAATTGTTAATCAAAAGGTGAACTATATATAGGGGTAGAGAAATTATTACAATGAGAAAATTTATTGCTTTCCTTATAATTTTCTCAATTTGCTTACCGTGTGTAAGCCCGAATAAAAAAGAAAAAAACGAAATTGATTTTGTGATAGATGAACTTAAAAGCATACGGGAAGGAGGATTTACTGAAGAAGAAATAGAAGTTTTTATTGAAATTTTGCAGGAAAAATTCGGAGAGGATAGCATATATGTTAATACTATGTGCAAAGTAGTTGGAATAGGAGGTGGAATAATATTTCCTCCATTCATTCCATTGACTCCAGCACTTATTGCCTTTCCTATTACCTTTCTCGATACTCAAGGTTTGCAGGGGCATTGGGCACATGCTGTTCATGTAGCAATATTTATCCCTTTTGTAGGTTTCTCTATGTACGTAATGCTTCCGGCAATTTTTGCTATTGCCGGATTTTCTGGCGTTGTAATAGGAATCGTTTTTGATTAACAAAACTTTTATTTTCATCCGCCTTTTTTACTGTGATTAATTTAGAGAAAAATGAGCTAATTTTGTGGAAAAAGAAAGCGAATATGAAAGTAAAGAGTGTGAAAATACCTGGCACTCTTTTTGTCACTAACAAAAAAATAGTTTTTAAACCTATGCTCACAAAAAATGAAATCATTATAAGGTTCAAAGAAATAAGAAAAAGCGAGGTAATGAAAGGGCTAACCAAAAAAATCAAAATTATTTCGGAAAAAGAATACATTTTCTTTGTGAAAGAAGCAGAGGCAGTAGCACGTCTGATAAAAACATTGATATGAACTCAGGCAGGAATATTTTTACTTTCACGAAGCATTTATAGTCCATCTGATAAAAACATTGATATGAACCAAAATTAATTTATCCTAAATCTTTTACTTGTATGAAAAAATTTGGTGCACCTGCTGGCATGGCAGTGCTTTTTGTTGTGAGCCAGCTTATAGCAATTTTTGTTGCTCCATCTTTTAAAGAAGCGGGATTTGAAACATTTGAAAATCCTAATGATCCACTTAACATTGTTTACATCTTTTTTATTATCCTCATTTTTACCCTGATTATTTTGCTTATAGCAAAGTATAGAAAAAATTTGGTGAAATATATAATATTGTTATTTTTCTTTCTTACAGCATTCACCATTTTTCAGGCTTTCTTCTATTCCGTAGATAGTCCTTCTTTAACTATCGAGGAGAAAGTGGATTTTCAAGGAGGCAAATTAATATATACCATATGGGTGAACAATACAGGAAATAAACCTGTAAAAAATGTTGTTGTATCTACGCTTTACCATGAAAATTTTACTTTCATTTCTTCCCAGCCCGCAAATGATACCGGATTCAACAATAGATGGACACTTACTGAAATTAGAGGGGGAGAAAGTAAAGTCATTTATATCAAGGGAGAGAGAAAAGGAAATAATGTTCCGCCAATAGAAACTGATGTTTCATTTGCATATGAATCTACTTTTGCCATTTTGTCTGCTTTTATAATATCAGTGGTAATGTTGTTTCTTTTAGTAAAATATCCAGAGTGGTATGTTATTGACACTTTCGGAATTTTTCTTGCTGGAGGTATATCTGCCATTTTTGCCATATCACTTTCAATTGAGCTAATACTACTATTTCTCATTGCTTTAGCAATTTATGATGCGGTTTCTGTTTACAAAACAAAACATATGGTAAAACTTGCAGAAACAGCGGTATCGTCTCATCTTCCATTGCTCATGATTTTCCCAAAAAAAGCTTCTTATTCATATTTAAGGGATAAATGGCGAGATGAGAGGGATGCAGTTTATATGGGGCTCGGAGACGTTGTAATTCCAGGGATTCTGATTACTGCATCCTATCTTGAATATGGACTGACGGGCTTTATTTTAACATTACTAGGAGCATTAATTGGCTATATTCTCCTCATGACGCTTATTTCGAAAGGCCCACAGCCAGGGTTGCCATATTTAAATGGAGGAGTGATTGTAGCATATGTAATTCTTCATTTTTTATAACCGCATTTTTTGCATTTTATTCCTTCTTTAACAGAAATCTCTCCCCCACATTTTGGACATTTAACATGTTTTAAAAGATAGGAAAGCCATGCATCTCTTACATCTGCTTCATCAGCCTGCTTCACTTTATCAAAAATCTCTCTTTGTTTATCGTTAACTATCAGTTCCTCTAAATCATTAATGTTGATGTCAGTCCTTGCTTCCACCTTTCTTTTTATAAATGGATACATAAACACGCCCGCTATGAACCCCCCAAGATGAGCTGAATGTGCAACGCCATCAGGCGCACCGAGCAATGTATAGAATGTTTCAAGTCCAGCATATAGCAAGGCGAGAACAATAACGGGAATTCTCATAAAAAACATTATGAACATTGGCACAGGAACAAAAACTCTTTTAAATGGGCAACATGCTGCAAACGCGCCAAGTATCCCAAAAATTGCTCCAGATGCCCCTATAAGATAAGTTTCACCAAAATTGTAAAAGGAAAATAGCAAGGCAGCAGAAATTCCAGAAATGAAATATATGGTGATGAATTTTTTTGTCCCTACTTCATTTTCAAATGGTAAACCAATAAAAAATAGTCCAATCATATTGAAGAGTATGTGATCAAAACCACCATGCAAAAACATTGAAGTGAAAATAGTATATATTTTAGTTAAACTGCTAAGATATAAGGGATTGAATGCAAATTCATTTATTGCGAGCTTAAGAAAAGGAAATGTTATAAAAAATACGATAAAATTTGATAAGATTAGCATAAGCGATAAGGGAATTTTTCTGATAAATCCATATACAATAGGAAGAACGATGGCAAGAGGAACAGCTATTGAAATTATTTTTGCAAGCATTTCATTTCCTCCAATGTAGGTAGATTAAGAGAAAGGTTATTATAAAGATAGCGAAAACAAATATTTTTTCATATCCTGCCTTTTCTTCAAATTTATAGTTCCAGTCATACCAAAAAATTTTTTCAAAATATTCTGCCATCTCTTCACTTTCTATTATTATTCCCACCTCTCTATTTCTCCTTATTGAATTTTCTCCCCAATTAATAGAAGATATAAGTACTTTCTCTCCATCTACAATTACACCTTTATTGTGTATATTCAATTCCTTTTGGAGTTTAACATCAATATTTTTCAAAAAATCGCAAGTTTCCTCATTCATTTTATTTGTTGAATAATATGCAGGATTGTAGTTAAGTATAATCTTGACCCTTACCCCACTCTCATTTTTCTCGATTAGTTTTTCAAGCAAAGGATTAATTCCATCTTCCCAATCTTTCTCAATATATGCCTGCTCAACCAATATTTCTTTTTCAGCTGTATCAAGAAGATGTAATATTTCTTCTTCGGCATTGTCTGGGGCAACTATAACTGTAAAATTGAAAGAGGAATTTAAATACAAAGGTGAAAATTTTGCTACATAGTCACCTTTTGGAATAAAATAATTCATAGAGAAATCTTCGGGTGGCCTGCCATGTGTGAAGCTTTTTTCATCGAAAGGTATGCTATCTTGAAAAGAAGGGTTCCAGTCGTAAAGAAAAACAGTTGAGAGATAGTCTGCCAAGCTTTCATTCTCAATTAAAACCCCCCATTCTCTATTTCCATACGAATTATCGATGGGCACGCCGTTTTTCACCCAATTTGCAGATTCTATAATGCACTTTTTGCCGTCTATAATCGCATATTTTGCATGATTATACTTATATCTCTTGTATACACCCTCTTCCTCATTTGCCATCATATATCTCACTTCTCCTTTTTTGCTAAGCATCCATGCAATATATCTTTCTTCCATGGGTAAGCCACCGATTACATTTCCATCTAAAAGAATTTTCATTTCTGCATTTGTTTTATTTAACAAATCCGCAAGAAAAGGATCGGTAAACATATACAGGTTTAGCTTTATCTCGCTTATATTTACTAACTCTTTAGAAATAACATCATAAGAGCAATCGGGAGAGCAAAAAGCAATAGCTCTATAGGCTTTTCCCCTAAAAGAAGGGAATTCGGATTGTCCAATAATACTCCGCTCCCAATCCTTGCTTGTATTTGTATCGACAAAATCCTTTCTTTTTAACACAACTCCTTTATCAACATTTTTTACTGCTTCTCCAATCCATCCATCGCTATACGAAACATCTCCGTAAACTACAACATCAATTGAATGATTGTATTTATCTTTAAGGCATACAATTCCTCCATGATTCGGCAAAACAAACCTTCCTTCCCTTTCTATATCTGGCACATGAGAGCAGTTGTACCATTCAAAATCTGCTTCAAATCCAGTTTCTATTTTAAAGCTACTCCCATTTTGGGTAATGTAAATTTTTTCACTACAATTTAGTTCTACATCAGGGAGAATGATCTTATTCTGCTCATCTGCTCTTTCCCACGGCTCAGTAGTGAGATACCATCCTTCCATATTTACTTTTCTCTCTCCACTATTAGCTATGCAAATATATTCATTATTCCTGTTGGGACGAGCATAATAATATACTTCACAAATCATTATTTTCCTTTCATTTTCATCTGGTTTTGTCTCAACAATAGAAATATTGTAGAAGGCATAATTGTTTTCTTTGTATCCATCCTCAACATATGCAATAATTGTATGGTCGCCTATCAAATCCTTTGTATCCCACTTTACAGATGGGATTCTGTACACGTTAATTGAATCATAATGTTTCCTTGCTATTAGATGCTCTGGATCGATAGAATCATAATAGAAGGATATAGTGAAGGAAGTGCTTTCCCCTAAATTCAAAACCTTAGCTTTTATTTCTACAATTTCCCCCTCTCCTACAATTCTTTCTGCTTTAATCCATTCAATAGCCAAGTCAATTTTTGCATGAGATAATGAAATGGTTAAGAGTAGAGTTAGCAACAATACTATTATCTTTTTCATCGAGGAAAAAATAGTGAATGTATAAATGGATTTTGAATATCATTTTTGGGAGAACAAACTCTTTTATATGGAAATTGATTTTAATTTCATGTCCCTCGTTATAAAGGAACTTGGTCCTTTCCTTATAATTTGTTTAATGTTGAGTTCAATGTTGACAGAATCAAATGCACCTGTTTTTCAGGAAAAGGAGCAGATGAGATTACCAGTTATTTCCTTTGAGGAAAGTTCTGCAGATACAGAATACTGGGCTTTGCTTGTTGCTGTTGGCGTGTATGCAAATGTTCCAGAGATGAACCGCCCGTCCATGCTTAAAGAAGTGGAGAATTTATACAAAACATTGCTTGTTTCCGAATGGTGGGATGAGAATCATATAAAAGTTATTACTGCTGAGAATGCAACTTTACTCAATATAATAAAGGGTTTCAGATGGCTCGATAAGATGGAAGATGAAAATGATATTTGTCTTATTTATCTCACAACACATGGTTTTCCAATAATCTTTGATTTACCCCCTTTTGATGAAAAAGACGAAATGGATGAAGCTCTCGCTACCTATCGTGGCTTTCTGCCTTTTGAAAATCCATGGAGCTGGGAGCCGTTGGCAAATCCATTTGCAATTTTAACAGATGATGAAATTAACTATTTTTTAAACAGGCTGGAATCGAAAGGAATATGCTTAATTGTAGATAGCTGTCATAGTGGCGGATTCAATGATAACTGGAGTTATGCAAAGAAATTTGCAAAAGAATTGAGTGTAGAATTGAGGGGGAAAAATAGAGTGGTAATGACTTCAGTGAGAGAAGAAGATACTTCTTACGGTTCATTTTTTACACATTATTTAGTAGAGGGCCTGAAGGGGTATGGAGATAAAAATGGAGATGGAATATGTTCAGCAGAAGAGGCCTTTTGGTACGCCCAGCCAATTATAGAAAAGTATTATGGAATGTATCCCCAAATATTTGATGACTACCCAGGCGAGTTGTATCTAACGGAAGTTGAACTACCTCCTTCAGAGCCAACAATTTCGGGAAATGAAACGGGAAAAATAAATGTTTTGCAAACATACCAGCTTTATTCAGAAGATCCAGAGGAGGATAGAATAAGATACTTCATTGATTGGGGAGATGGATCTACAGAATGGAGCAAGCTATATGAATCTGGAGAAGTTATTAGCGTGTCTCACTCATGGAATAAAGAAGGCACATATGTAATAAAAGTGATTGCAGAAGATGAAAAAGGGGCTGAAAGTGATACAGCAAGTTTCACAGTTAGCATGGCAGAAAAAATAGTTGATCAAAGACAGGTAAATGGATATTATGCATATATCATAAACAATACAAGATGGCTTGCCCAATCATTTATTCCAAGCATTAGCAATTTATCTAAAATTGAACTCGGCTTGATTGCTTGGAAAGAAAATTTTGAAGTAACCATTTCGCTCAGAGAAAGTCTTAATGGAAGTGATTTGATGACCTTCTCTCTCACAATACCTGTCAGCAAAGAATGGGAAACAGAGTGGATAATGTTTGATTTTCCGGATATAAAAGTTGTTCCTAGGAAAGAATACTATATTGTGTGCAGAAGCAACAATGCAGATTGGGGCGTAGTATGGGTTGTAGGTATTAAAAACCCATATCCTTACGGAAGTTTTTATCACTCAGGGGATGCAGGGGTTAGTTGGGAGAGAGAAAGCATGCTGGATGCATGCTTCGTTACCTATGGCTAAAATTACTCAATTATATATCTTTTTTACGTAATGGAGATAGCCAGAAAAAATTGCACTTATAAGAAATGATGCCATAAGAGATAGTCTAAACAATGCTTTTGCCCCTCTAAAGGAAGATGCCCAAGTTAAATAATAACTTGCAAAAAATAGGAATAAGAAAAAAATGTATTCAAAAAATCTACCTGGCACTTTTTCCTTATTTTTACATACCCATTTATAGATAAATATCCAGATTAATATAGTAACTATACAGGCTATTAGAAAGATAATAGATACAAGCTGAATTTCTACCATTTGTGTATTAACTCTACCTAATAAAAAATTTTCTAAAAATTGCTTGATGGAAAATAGAAAGGTTAATAAGGATAAATTATATTACGAGCTGATAGACATGCCAATAGGCTTTATCTTAATATCGACGGCACCTGCAAAAGAACATCAAGTTTATAATGAACTATTGAAGATAAAAGAAATTATCGAACTACATCCCTTATTTGGAGAATACGACTTGATTGCAAAAGTAGAAGCGAAAGACTTGGAAGAGCTTGGAAAGATAGTGGTTGAAAGAATACGCTCCATAGATGGCGTAGCTGATACAAAAACTTTAACTGGAACTAAATTTTAGGAGGTGATAAAATAGCATGGGAATTGTTTTTGAGTATGCTTCTTTTGGTGTTTGCTATAGGAACGATAATTGCTGGAATATTTACAATGTATTTTGGCTCTGGAAAAAGCAGAGCTATAGGAAGCGTGCTGTTCATAATCGGTATAATAGTTGCTATCATATTCTACAATTATAGCGGTGGCGCACTGTGGGGAAGTCCTGCATGGGACTGGAATACAGTAAGAGATGGAATTGCTTCAATAATTGGCGGCGTAATAGGTGCATTGATTGCTTTAGGTGCCTTCTTGGCGGGCATCATGAAGGCGTAATGGAATTAAAAGAGGCGATAAAGAAAAGGAGATCTATACGAAAATTTACAAATAAACCAGTTGCCAGAGATATTGTTGAGAATCTCCTTCTTCTCGCAAATTATGCTCCTTCTGCTGGTAATTTGCAAGCGAGAGATTTTATAATAGTAGATGACCAAAAAAAGAAGGAAGAACTTGCAGAAGCTTCTTATAATCAGGAATTTGTTTCGGAAGCACCAATTGTTATAGTTTTTTGTGCAAATGAGAAAAGAATATCGCCATATGGGCAGAGAGGAAAATTGTATTGTATAGAAGATACTTCTGCCGCTATAGAAAATTTTTTGCTTGCCGCATTTGATGAAGGACTTGCTACATGTTGGGTGGGAGCTTTTGATGAGGAAAAAGTAAGAGAAATTCTACGTCTTCCACCATATGTGAAACCAATTGCAATAGTTCCTGTTGGCTATGCTGATGAAGTACCATCTGAAAAATGGCTGAGGGAAGACATAATACACTACAATAAGTGGTAATCAGCAGATAGTATCCTCTATTTTCATTTCTTTTTTGACAATATTGCATATTCTGCAAATTTCTTTTATAACGTCTCCTCCATCCAAAATTTTCTTTGCAGATTTTTCTATTTCTTTTCCAATGTTTTCATCGAAAGTATCGTTGCTTCCTCTTTTGTTTGAAAGATATTGAGAAATGGCCGCATCACTCACCCCAATTTTTTCTGCAATTGCTTTCTGGCTTAATCCATATTTTAAAAGATTTTCTGCCAATCTTTTTCTTATGCATGGAATTACATTCCATACAATGACTTCGCACGGAGTTTTTTTCATACATGAATATTCTCCACCACCATATATTCATTTCGCCGATAATAATTTAGGCTAATTATATTTACACATATGCAATGGCGCCTTATATTGCATCCAGCAAACGATGCTTTTTCAAATATGGCAATTGATGAGGCATTGCTTAGAAAGGGTATACCAACCTTGCGCTTTTATACATGGAAGCCATCAGCTATTTCAATAGGCTATTTCCAATGCATTGAGGATGAAGTAAATTTAGAAGAATGCAAGAGACAAAGGGTAGACGTTGTGCGTCGCATAACTGGTGGGGGAGCAGTTTACCATGATGAAAATGGAGAGATAACTTACTCCATAGTATGCCCTCAAAATATGTTGCCTCAAAACATTATGGACTCTTACTCTATTATATGCTCATCAATTGCTCATGGTTTAAAGTATGTAGGAATAAAAGCAGAGCATGCAGGAATAAATGATATTATAGTAAATGACAAGAAAATTTCTGGAAGTGCTCAGACAAGGAGATATGGAAATGTATTGCAACATGGAACTATATTGCTTAAAGTAAATGTGAAAAAAATGTTTTCATTGCTTAAAGTTAGCAAAGAAAAAATTAGTGATAAACAAATAAAAAGGGCTGAGGAGAGGGTTACGTCCATAGAGAATGAAATTGGAGAAATTAGCAAGGAAGAAGTTATTAACGCGATAATGAGGGGTTTCAGAGAAAAAATGAAAATAAAATTTTTTGAAGGGAAAATGGATGAGAAGGAAAAGGAACTGGCAGAGAAGTTGAGGGTGAAGTATGAAAGTAAGGAATGGAATTTTAAAAGGTGAATTGAAAGTTAAAGGAGGAAAATTGATTAAATGCGAAGTTAAAATTAAAGATGGAATTATAGAAAAAATTAAGTTTAGTGGGGATTTTTTCATGCATCCCGAAGAAAAAATAGAAGAATTGGAAGAGAAACTGAAAGGGGTTAAAATTGATGATTTGCAGAATATTTTAAAAAGTTTCTTTAAAAAGATTCAAGTTATAGGTGTAAATAAAGATGATTTTCTTGCAGTTGTGATGAAAGCAGTAAAAAATAGTTAATGTTATAACTTCTTTCTTGTTCCTATTTTCTCTCCTTTTATTGCCTTAGTTAAATTTCCTTTTATCATTCCATTTATGAAATAAACTTGGCATGGCATTTTCAATGCCTGCTCTATTTTATTTTTTATCCCTCCCGTAACATCATACACGCCAGCTTTTCCCTCCGGTTTTAGCTTTTCATCTATAACTTCAATTAATTCTGCATCCTTCTCTTCTGGGCTTTTAGTGTAGATGCCATCAACATCCATGAGAAAAATTACTTTCTCTGGCTTCATTTTATTTGCTAAGAAAGAGATAATTTGATCGCCAGAGAGTATATCTATGCCCTTATCTTTTGCTATGGCAACATCTCCAAACAAAACTGGAATAAAATCCTTATCCAGAAGTTCCTCTATTATCTTTAGCCATCCCTCCACAATTTCTCCCTTCTCAATTAAAAAAATGGAAGAAGGGCTTACAGAAAATGCAGGCAGATTCTTTTCAAGAAATATATTAATAATTTTCTTATTCAACTCGAGCATTGCTTCATGCGTATAACTGAATCCAACTTTCCTTTCCTCATTCAATCCTTTCCTCAACTCATATTTCTTTGCTAGAGGATGGCCGAAGCTACCTCCCCCATGAACAACCAAAAACTTTTTCTCTGGATAAAATTGTGATATTTCTTCTGCAAGGTTTTCAACCACATTTTCATTAAATGAAAAAGGTTTATTCTTATTGCTTATGACACTTCCTCCCAGCTTAACAATGATCATTTTACTGTAACTTCCGCTTCTTTTTCTCCAGCTTCAATTATAACATAATCTCCACTTTTTATTTTCTCAATGTCTATACTATCTACGCAAACTATGCCAGCTAAAATTGCTCCAGTAGCAACAATAATCTCCGTTTCCTTGTTCACTATGGCTTTCGGTGCGACGCCATTTTTCTTTAAGCCGTATATAACGTAGCTCCCGACTGTGGAGCCCTTCCCATATGGAAATATAAGTATTTTATCTTTAACACATTGCCCTTCAAGTTCATGTCCCTTTTCTATAACAATGCCTGTTTTCATGTCAATTCCACCATAAAAACCAATAGGCTCATGGCTTACGATGGCTTGTCCTTCGGCCTTTCCAGGATATATAGTTCGAGCCTTCATAGTAATAATTCCTCCATACTTTTAAAAATTACCTTTTGCTTACAGAAGCCTGGCAAATAATGAGCTGCTTTAGCAGAGTTGACTGCGGTCGTGCTGAATAACTTTTCTATAGGTGATACAACCATGCAGGTATCAGCAACAATTTTTCCTCCTGCCTTGCTTATCTTTTCATCTAGTTCCATCCTTTCTGCAATCTCCTTCACAGCCCTTGAAGTACATATCCAGAATGGCTTTCTTGCTTTTCTTCCTTCAACAAGTTTTGAAATTTTAATTATTTCCTTCAGCGATGCATGGGGACAGCCAAAAATTATTATATCCTCTTCTTCTCCTGTATTAAGCCTCTCATAAGTTTCTCTTTTTTCTTCCTCTCCAAATTCAATCTTTTCTAAGCCTTCAATGTTAACTTCTTTTGCCTCAGGAGTAATACCTTCAGCATGATATAATGCTATGGCTCCAGAAGCTGCTATTGCTGCTCCCAGTCCCTTTAAATCATCAACATCTGCATTCTTTATACCTTTAAAGTAAGGGATGCCTTTCTTAACTTCTCTACCAACATAATGTCCCATTGCTGCAAAGTCTGTGCTGGTTTTAAGCTCCGCCTTTACTTCCACAATTACATTGGACTGTCTGTTTTCATCTAAATGCAATCCATAATAAGGTGTGAAGCCAGTTATGGCGGCAGCTAAGGCAGAAGGTCCTCCCTCCCTGTTAGTCCGGGCTCCTATAACTGAGTTAGCAAAAGAAACTGCAGATGATTCACTCCATGCTATGTGTTGACGATAACGAGGCAAATTTCCAGCTAAGTAAGGGGTGCATGTTGCTGAAATAACAATGCCCATCTTCTTAAATGCTTCAATAATTGCAGCCTGCTTTTTTGCAAATCCCTCGTCTATACCCATTTCCCGCCAGTTTTCTAAATCCATGCCAGCAGGATTTAAGAAAGTTAGAACTTTCACTCTAGCTTCTCTTGCAATATCCTGCAAAAATTCCAAGCCAGCATCTCCTATACTTTTATATGATACACCCGCCACCTGCACAGAAGCAACAGGAATCATTTTGCTGGCATTGTATACATCGCCAAGCCTCACAAGCAGGCGCATCATCTTCGCAATCATCTCTCCATGCTCACCTTCAAGCATTTTTTCCTGCTCTGGAGTAAGGTGCATGAGAGAAATAGTTGAAGAATATTTAAATTAACTGTCTTTATATCAAAAACAGAAAGCTTAATAAAATTGCAAATATTTCATGTCTCGGGGGTAAAATGAGTAAGGTTATTGCTATCGCCATAGGATTTGTTTTATTTTTGCCCACTCTGTTAGCAGATACACCGATGGATAAGATATCTGGCAACAGATTGTTTGTTGGAGGTTCTGGCGAAGGCAATTATACTAAAATTCAGGATGCAATCAATCATGCTTCTGCAGGAGATACCATCTTCGTATATGCTGGGACGTATAAGGAAATTCTTTATATTTACAATAAGCGAAATATAACAATCATCGGAGAGGATATAAATAATACAATAATAGATGGCAATTTAGAGGGTAATGTAATTAACATTTATAGTTGCAAGGCTATTAAAATATCTAACTTTACAATAATGAATAGCAAACAACATTATTATCATGAAGGCATATATATGAACAATGATAGCTATTGCGAAATCACTAAATGTAAATTTATAAATGATTTTCATGGGGCAATAGTCTATAAATCCGTTCATAACAAATTTAAAGATTGCATTTTCGAAGGGCTCCAAGGACAATCTATCTTGCTAACCATTGATTCAAATTACAATGATGTGATGAACTGTAATTTTACCCTCGCAAACTGGACGGGTGTATATGTATATAAGTCAAAGGAAAATACAATTAATTCAAATTTTTATAGATGCTCCACCGCAATTTACATTAGGGAATCTCCAAATAATAAGATTATTGGCTCCACAATTAATTTTTGTGGGAGTGAAGAAAATGTTGGAATGATAGTCTCCTATTCAGATAATACAATAATCCAGAAATGCAATATATCTTATAGTGAAAATACCGGTTTGGCAATAACATATAGTAATAATTCTCATATATCCAATTGTAGTTTATCAAACAATTTAGCTGGTATAGCTCTTTATATGGCTGAGGGTAGCAAAATAGATAATTGTAGCATTTCAGATAGTATATACAATGGAGTGACTATTTTGTATTCTAAAAATAATATTATAAAAAATACTGTTTCTCAAAGGAATGGATATCCAGGCATGGTAATATATTTCTCCTCTGCCAATAAGGTAAAAAATTGTAGTTTAATTGAAAATGAAAATCTCGGCATAGAGATATATGAGGAAGGAAATAATGTCGTAGAATATTGCAACATAATTGGCAACAAAGTATGTGGAGTATACTTATATAAGACTCAGGATAATACAATCAATCACAACAATATTTTTGGAAATGGATGGGGCTTATTTGCAAATTCAAGTATTTCGGATGCCCGCTATAATTATTGGGGAAGCATATTCGGTCCTTTAACATTTGGATTATTTGGTGATGGAATATGGTGGGTTGGAGGAGGAAGAATAACTTTCTTTCCATGGTCATTAACGGAAATAAAGCCAGGCTTTAATACTGAAAAAGTTAACGCCAATTTCCCTCCAGCAATTCCTCCAATTTACATACCTTTAATACAAAGTTAACAAAATTATTGCTCCTTTTCCTTCATTTTACCCCTCTATCATCTCCATACCCAACAAATTTTTTGAGAGAAAACTTTCCCATGATGTTTGCGAAAAACATATAGATACTACATAAATTAATTCCATGAAAAAGTTAGTCTGCTTTATTCTTCCTTTACTCATTTTTTCATCAACTTATAGTGTAGATAGTTATATGAACAAGAATATTTTTACAGTTTAATCTGCATGAAAATCTATTTCATTTAATAAATGAATTCTCAATGCAGATTTACGGCTTATGCAGGTGGTGTTTTGCCTTCCTAATAAATATATTTGGCGTCGATGATTATTCAAACAAAGGAAAAGATTGGTCGCTATGGACACAAGGCTATTTTGGAATAGGCATTGACATGGGAGGATTCAGAAAGTAGTGAAGCTTTTATCATGGTCGCGCTGATAGACTATCAAAAGGCGAAATTATTGCGATAAAATTAAGTAGGGAAATCATTTTCCTTCCCATGTTAGAACTCTTTCCTCTATTTACGGGACTCGTTTCAATTTTCTCAGCTTTTGCCTTAATAGTATATATCCTAAAAAAGCCAGCAGGGAATGAAAAAATGGTAGAAATTTCTAAGGCTATACAAAAGGGGGCCATCACTTTCTTGAATGAAGAATACAAAATTATAGCAATTTTTGTAATAATAGTAATGCTTTTTCTGTTTGTAGCAAGCTACTTCACAAACTTGCCCTGGCAGACTGCAATAGCTTTTCTAACGGGAGCTTTTTTCTCGGGCTTAGCTGGAAACATTGGTATGAGAGTTGCAACAAAAGCAAATGCGAGAACAGCTGAGGCATCAAAAAAATCGGTGAGAAATGGCTTGCTCGTTGCTTTTTCTTCTGGCGCCGTCATGGGGCTTGCTGTTGTTGGACTTGGAATAATTGGAGTGAGTGTATTCTATTTGACTTTTGGGGAAGACTCGAGCATTCTTTCAAGCATTCTTTTTGGCTTTGGTTTTGGAGCAAGTAGCATTGCATTGTTTGCAAGAGTAGGAGGAGGCATATACACCAAATCCGCTGATATAGGAGCGGATTTAGTTGGAAAAGTTGAAGAGGGCATACCTGAAGATGACCCTCGAAACCCTGCAGTTATAGCTGATAATGTTGGTGATAATGTTGGCGACGTTGCGGGAATGGGAGCAGATTTATTTGAGTCATATGTTGATTCCATAATCTCTGCTATATCTCTTGCCTTCCTTGTAACTTATGCATATGCAAAAGTTTATCCATTGATTATAGCAGGCTTGGGAATCCTTGCTTCTATTTCAGCAATGATTTTTGTTAGAGGGAAAAATGTATACTCAGCATTAAGAAATGGATTATTTGGCTCTGCTATCATATTTGCCGTAATTGCATTTGTTATAACACATATTTTGCTATCCGACTATAATCCGTTTTTTGCAGTTCTTGTTGGCTTAATAGATGGTATAGTAATAGGCTTGTCAACAGAATATTTTACTTCTGAACAGCGAAAACCAGCACAAAAAATTGCAAAAGCGGCTCAGACAGGAGCAGCAACAGACATATTGCAAGGAATGTCAATAGGCATGATCAGCACAGCCATACCAATTGTTTCAACATGCATAGCAATGGTTGTTGCCTATGAATTTGCTGGATTTTACGGCATAGCTTTGGCAGCAGTTGGTATGCTTTCAACGCTTGGCATTACTCTTGCAACAGATTGTTATGGTCCCGTCGCTGACAATGCTGCTGGCATAGCAGAGATGGCTGGACTTGGAGAGGAAATAAGGAAAAGAACAGAAAGTTTAGATGCTGTAGGCAATACAACTGCTGCAATGGGAAAAGGTTTTGCCATTGGCTCAGCTGCTATAACTGCTTTAGCACTTCTCTTTACTTTTGTTAAAAAAGCAGAAGAGGTGGTTGGAGTAATTAACGTAAAGTTAACATCCCCCTATTTAATGACTGGCATTTTTGTAGGGGCAATGCTTCCTTTTCTTTTTTCTTCTCTCACCATAGGTGCAGTTGGTAGGGCAGCTGGAAAAATGGTAAATGAAGTGAGAAGGCAATTCAGAGAGTTCGGCATTTTAGAAGGCAAAGGAAAACCAGATTATGAGAGATGTGTTAAAATAGCTACAAGAGGAGCATTAAGAGAAATGATTCTTCCATCAAGCTTGGCGGTTATTGTTCCCATTATAATCGGAGTATGGAGGGTGGAAGCGTTAATTGGCTTGCTTGCTGGAGCAACGGCTTCTGGCTTTCTTTTAGCCATATTTCTTGCAAACGCTGGCGGGGCATGGGACAACGCAAAGAAATATATTGAAGCAGGCAATCTTGGGGGCAAAGGAAGCTTCGCCCATAAAGCGGCGGTGGTTGGCGATACGGTCGGCGACCCATGCAAGGATACAGCTGGACCATCTCTGAACATACTTATAAAATTGATGTCAATAGTAAGCCTTGTTTTTCTTCCTCTTTTCGGGTGAGAAATGGAACTGAGAAGAGAACTTGGATTAAAGGAAGTCGTTGCAACTGTAGTTACAGCAGTTATTGGGGGTGGACTTTTTATATCAACGATTCAGATTCAGAGTAAAGTTAGTATTGGTTCTTCCATAATCATTTCATATGTGATTGCAGCAATTCCTGCATTTTTTATGGCTCTTTGCTACGCTGTTTTATCCTCGGCTTTGCCTTCATCAGGTGGAGAATATGTTTTTGTCAGCAGAATTATTGATCCTTTCGTTGGTTTCATTTCCACATGGGCCAGATGGTTTGCAATGATTGCCACCATAGCGGCAATGGCAGTTGGCGATATTATTCTTATAAATAATTTCTTTGATATAATAAATCTGCACTCCATATCTTTTTTCATCTCAAGAAATATACAAGTGGTGGCAATTCTTCTTGTCATCATATTTTTATTGGTAAATTATATGGGAGTAAAAATATATGGGAGAATCCAGACAGCAATGTTTATTCTTTTAATGATGGGAATTTCATTATTTATCTTATTTGGGCTTCCAAATATTAGCATGAGTAATTTAGAATATTCTTTTAGAATAAATCTATCTTCCATTGCAAAGGCAAGCAGTCTAATTTTCTTTAGCTATATAGGATTTGCAGCAATTGCAAATGCAGGAGATGAAATTAAAAATCCAGAGAGAGTGCTTCCGAGAGGAATAATTATTTCAATGCTTTTTATAGCAATCATTTACGTTATGGTAGCTTTAATAACATATGGTTCCATGAGTCCATCTTTCTATGCTTCATACGATTTTTCAGCTGGCTCAGTTCCGGATGTGGCAAAGCACTTTTTACCATCTTTAATAGCAGTTTATGTCGCTTTTGCGGGCTCTATTGCAATAATCTCTGATATAAATCCAATGATGCTTGCTACCTCCCGCCTTTCCTTTGCATGGCTAAGGATAGAATTGTTCCGGAGAAGCTTGCGCAACTGAATAAATTTGGGGTGCCAAAGTGGACTTTAATAATAAATACAGTTATGGCAATAATCATAATTCTTCTTGCCAAGCAGTTTATGACAGCAGTTATGATGATAAATATGGCGGTCTTGTTAATTTACATTTCCATATCAATATCTACCTTAATACTGCCGTATAAACGCCCAGAAATTTATAAGAAAGCAAAATTCAAATTTAAAGGATTGTGGATTGTCGCTCTATTTGGCATGCTTTCCTCGGCTCTTTTCTTTGGTTATTATTTTAAGGCTTGAAGATGCAATGTCTGGTTTTATTTTCCTCATAACTTGGATTGGAATTGGAAGCATTATATATGTGCTTACTATGGAAAGCCATAAACTACCATGGAGAATTTATAAAGAAGAAAAGAAAGAGAAAGAAAAAATAGACAAAGAAATAATAAGTAGATTAATCAAGAAGTAATCTTTTTCATTTTCTCCTCAATTTCTTTTATAAGCACGCTTGTTGGGCATTGAAGAATTGTATAACCATATTTCCCTTCATAGATAAATCCTTGCTGTAGTAAGCTTTGTAAAGTTGCTTCAAATTTTCTGTCACCCATTATTATCCCATATTCTTCTCCTTTAACCTGCAAATAATCCTTCATCTCCTCCAAACTAACATAAGCTCTATTCCTGCAGGCGGTGGCAACAGCAAGTAAAAGAATGGCATCATTCACTTCCATACTTTCTATATCACTTATCATATCCTCTCTATTGGCTTCTCTTACATCTTCTGGCTCTATCTTATCTTTTCCCCTGCTATCTGCTATCATAGCAGAATTTCTGAGTAAATCTATACCAGTTCTCATATGACCATGTGATTGTAATGCAATATCCGCAATTAATGAAATAATTTCATCATCATAGCTATCCGAGCGCAGACTCTGGCTTGCCCTATATTCCAAAATTTCTTTAATTTGTTCCCATGTGTATGGTCTTAGTTCAACTATAGCATTGTTCGCAAAGGTGCTCCATGTTGCATCATCATTTATTATTTGTCTTAAAATTGTAGAGCTTCTTGTAATCGCAATATATTTTATTTTTTTGCCTATCTCATGTTGCCTAGATATTGCATAAGCAAAGTGTCTTAGCTCATTGGTGTGCATTCCATCTATTTCATCTAAAATTAGTTGTTTTCCTTCTTCTATCTCATTCCACAATTTTTGCGTCGGCAACCCAGCTGGATTAAATCTTGGTTTAATCTGTTTTAAAATTTCTTCTAAAACCCTATGCTCTGTTTTGTTTATGTAACAATTTACATATGCATCTCCTCCAATATAACGGGCAAGAAGTGTTTTTCCTGTTCCTACACCCCCGCTTATCAAAGCTCTACCACTTTCTACAAGCAGTTTTAATCTCTGCAGTTCTTCGTTTCTGCATAAAATTTTTTCTGGAATATATGAAAGCTCGAGCTTTCTAATGTCTCTCAAAATCACAATAATAATTTAATTCCTTCTTTTATTATTTTCTATATTATATATCCCAAAGTTATATGTCCCAAAATGCATTCAAAAAGTTTTTAACCAAATTAAAATATGATTTAAATAAATGATATAATAAAGCAGGAAATTTCAAACAATGATAAAATTTGAAGATTATATAAAAAACCTGAATAAAAAGCTTCACAAATACATACCTAATCCTATGACCCCCGCAGAAGAGGCTCTGTATAAACCATTAGACTTATTTAACGTGCCAAAGGCCAAAGAAAGAAGCGGAGGAATATAAATTTAGGGCGATTAAATATGCATTCAAACATCATTACGAAAATAATTCTTTTTATAAAAAATTCTGTAAGGAGAACTGTGTAACACCAGATGATATAAAAAGTATTGACGATTTTAGCAAAATACCTCTCATTCCAGACAAATTTTATAAGAATTATCCCTCTGGAAAAGAATTTGCAATGTGGCTTGCTACCGTCTATACAGGGGAATTACCTAACATAGTTGTGAAAAAAAATGATAGCCATGATGAAATAATCAATAAGTTTAATGACGCTGGCTTGGTTATATCATATAGCAGTGGGACAAGCGGTATACATACGTTTATCCCAAGAGATCAAAGGACTTTTAATTCTGCTGAATATGGAATTGCAAAATCTTTAATTACAATGTTGTATCCTTTTTGGGAGCCAGATATAAATGGCTACCTATTTATGCCAAATCCATTTAAAACAAACGTTTTTGCCGGCAAGGTATGCAGTGTTTATTTTGATGTAATAAAAGATGTGCAAGTTGCTTTAGACAGAGAGCTTACTGCAGATTTGATTCAGGCAGCAATGCAAAATAATTTAAAAGGAAGAATAATCAGATACGCAATGCAAAGAGAAAACAAGAAGATGATTAACCGCATCATAAATTGGATAAGAAAAAATTATAAAGAGGGAAACAAGGTAGGAATGGTTGGTGCTCCTTTCATATTATATTTTGTAATGGAAGAATTAGAAAGAAATGGTGAATCTTTTGATTTTGGAGAAAGAGGAGCCGTTGGAACAGGCGGTGGATGGAAAATTTATGAAGATAAAAGGCTACCAGTCAAGGAATTTAGAGAGAAGGTGGAGAAACTATTGGGCATACCCCCTGAGAATTGCCTCGATTTATATGGAATGGTCGAAGGAAATGGTTGGATGGTTCATTGCCCAGAAGGACATTATTTGCATGTTCCAACAACATACTATCATGCAATGGTTTTAGATGAGAATGGTGAGCAAGTAAGCTATGGAGAAAAAGGGAGGTTTGCCTTCCTTGATGGACTCGCTACAAGTTATCCCAGCTTCATTATTTCTGGAGATGAAGTTAGAATGCTCGAACATTGTCCTGCTTGTGAGAGAGAGACGCCTGTTCTTGAGCCCGAAGTAAAAAGAGCTAAAGGAGATGAAATGAGGGGCTGTGCTGAAGAAATGAGGAGAGTTCTTTCAATGGATTTAGGAAGATAGTATGTTTAGAGAGTGGAAAGAAAAGGAATATATCCCACCGAAGCAAATGCTCAAACTCTTCATTAGAGGGGGGTTTGCCCTTAGCAAAGTTCTGCTTAAAAATTTGGGGAGCCTTAAGGAAGTAAGAAAGGAAAAAGTTGGATATAAGCCTCCAGAAAGAATGTATGAATTGCCGGAATATAGGCCAGGAATGAAATTCGTGAAATCTGATGAGAAATACCTCCGCCCCACTTTGCATTGTAATCCATATTCAAAAGAAGTAATAGCTTTGGCAAATCATCTTGGAGCATTTGAAAAAGAACCTTATGAATATGCAAAGGATGCTTTTGAGTTTACCAAAAGGAAAATTATTCTTCAAATAGTGCCCTTGGACAGTGTGGAAGCAACTTTAAGAAGAGGTTATGGCACCTGCCTCCATAAAATTTCCCTTTTCATTGCTCTATGTAGGGTGGCTGGAATAAAAGCAAGATACAAGCTATATGCACTTACAATGATTCAACAATGGTTTGACACATTTATGGCAGATCCTCTCATGCAGGAGTGGTATGATGCAATGGGCTATTTCATGCTTCATGGTGAAGGTGAAGCATACATAGATGGGAAATGGATTGTTGCAGACGTCGGCCCAACGCCAGAAAGGCAGGCTGCCGCGGGTATACCAATAACAAAATTTGGAGAAGATTCAATAGGCATATGGTTTCAGGCTATTCCTGGTAGCATAATGAGAACAGAATCTCTCCCTCTTGGCCTAACAATAGCTTCAAAATTGCTCATGAAAAAAATCTCACCTGGAAGCGTTGCAAAAATGAATAACAATGTTCTGAAAATGTATGAGAAAGGGCGTAAAATACTCCAGGAGATGGGCGAGGAAGAGTATGATAAAAAGGCGAGAAAAGGCTATAAAATGCCAGAAATAGAACTTGAACAGAAAAGCATAATTTTTGAATGATTAACTAAGTGCTTTTTCTATATCACCTATCAAATCATTAATATGTTCTATTCCAACAGAAAGTCGGATAAAACCATCCTCTATTCCCATTTTTTTCTTTCCTCATTGCTTAAATAGCTGTGAGATGTATTGAAAGGCATACTCATTAAGCTTTCAATCCCTCCTAAACTTGAAGCTTCCTTGATTATTTTAAGCCTCCTCATAAATTTTAGTCCATATTCGTTTTTTCCTAAAACGAAACTTACCATCCCTCCATATCCTTTTAATAGTCTTTTTGCTATTTCATATTGTTCGTGACTTTCTAAGCCAGGATAAATAACTTTTTTAACTTTTTTCTCAAGAAATTCTGCAATTCCCATTGCATTCTCATTATGTGTTTTCATCCTTATATGCAATGTTTTCATACTCCTTAAAAGCATATAAGCTTGAAATGGGTTCATGCAACCTCCATATTTTGTCATTCTCTGCCAGATTTTTTCAATATTTTGTTTATTTGAAGCAACTATTCCCCCGATTAAATCAGAATGTCCACTAAGATATTTTGAAGTGCTGTGAATAACAATGTCAGCTCCTTGCTCTAATGCATGTTGATTTATAGGCGTTGAAAATGTTGCATCTACACAGAATATTATATCATTTTCATTTGCCAATTCTGCAATTGAAGGCACATCAACAACCTTAAGCATTGGATTTTGTTATTGTTTCAAAAAATATCATTTTCGTTCTTTCTGTTATAGCATTTCTTATTTCTTCCAGGGACGTACAGTCTACGTATCTAACTTTTATACCGAGCATTTTCAACTCATCCTCTATGAATCTGTAAGTTCCACCGTATAAATCTATGGAAGTAATCAATTCATCTTTTGGACGAAGAAAGGTAAGAAGAGTCGTTGCTATAGCTGACATTCCTGAAGAAAAAGCGAGTGAATCATCGGCTTTTTCAAGTATTGCAAATTTCTTTTTCAAGGCTTTTACAGTTGGATTAGAAAGGCGAGAGTAAATGAAATCCTCTCTTGCTTTGCCCTCCTTCATTTTTTTATATTTCTCATCATTTAACAGAAAAGTTGATGAAAGATGCAAAGGACAAGTTATGCTTCCATATTCATACTCCTCTTCATAAACACAAACTGTTTCATCTTCCATGTTATAAATAGCTGGATTTATTATTTTTCTATCGATGCTAAATATGCCAATAAAGCTTCAAGCTGTATGCGTTCATTGCTTCCTTCAACTATTCTAAATTCCACTTCTCCCATTCTATCTATTATTTCTGCTTTCTTCCTTTCATGCAATGAAACGTCGAAAATTGCACCGTGCAATCCTTTAATAATATCTTCTCCAGAAAGTCCTTCTTCAATAAACATTTTATCAAGCATTTCTCTCGCCTTCAAGAAATCTCCTCTCAAAGCTGTTTCAAGTAATGCTTTGGCCAATTCAGGACGTGCTACAGAAGCAACTCTATATACAGTGTCTGCGTCTATGCGATTTGAAATGCTCGCAGCCACCTGCAATGAATTAATTGCCCTGCGCATGTCACCACGTGCCACATATATCAGTGATTTCATTCCTTCCTCCGTTATTTCAATTCCCTCCTTCTCTGCTATTTTTTGCAAATACTTTTCCATATCCCTATCGTTTATTGACGAGAAACGAAAAACGACGCATCTTGATTGAATCGGCTCTATAATTTTACTACTATAATTACATGATAAAATAAATCTACATGTTGCAGTATATCTTTCCATTGTTCTTCTTAAAGCTGCCTGTGCATCTGGAGTAAGAGCATCTGCCTCATCAAGAAATATGATTTTGAAGGGTGCCCTCCCAAGAGGAGCTGTTCTTGCAAAATTTTTTATTCTCCCTCTAACAACGTCTAAGCCACGTTCATCGCTTGCATTCAACTCTTCAAAATTTTCCCTCCATGCATCACCATAGAATTCCTTAGCCAAAGCGATGGCACAAGTTGTTTTCCCTGTTCCAGCGGGGCCGGCGAAAAGCAAATGAGGTATATTCCCAGATTTTACATAAGCCTTAAGACTTTTTACAATATGCTCTTGTCCTATAACCTCATCAAGCTTCGATGGACGATATTTTTCTGTCCATATCTCAATCATTGAACCGCCCTCTTCTTTGATTCAATTGTCGCTTCTTTATCAAGCCTATGGTCGATGCGCAAATCAATGTGAATTCGCTTTGCTCCCATGCCAACAATTGCTTCATGTGCCCTTTTAATCACCTCAAAAATTTCATTTAGGCTTTTTGCTTCTATGGTTGTAGACATAGCTCCTGTTTCATGCTTTAGTCCAGATTTCTCTATCTCTTCCAATGCTTTCTTAACATATTTGCTTACAGATACTCCTTCAGATGTAGGAAATATAGCCAGTTCAGCAATAATCATATGAAGTAAAATATCACAGCCTTTAAAAGTTTTGAGTATGTAAGCCTTCATATTTCATTAAAACAAATTTTTCATATCTTAAAACATCTTTAAATCCATTTTTTTTATAAAAGAAGTATGCATCTATAAAAGGAGATGTTACGACATATGCATCTTTTGCTAATTGATGAAGACGGTGAATCAAAAAGAACAAGAATTTTTTTCCATATCCTTTTCCTTGATGCTGTGGAGAAACCATTAAAAATTCTATGAAACCGGCTTTACTTGGCAATGAAGGAATCCATGGAATATCCTTTCCTTCAAATTTATAAACTAAGGCTCCTGTTCCTATAATTTCTTTACTTCTCCATATATAGATTTCATCAAATTCTTTTTCTAGCCTTTCCTTTAGAAAAGGAGCATAGATTTTTTCAAAAGTTTTAAAGTCATTTGGCGATGGTTTTTCATCAACCCATTCAAGAAGAGGATAGGCTCCGTTTGTAGCTAAGTAGATAGAATGAACAAATTTAATGAGCTCTTCAATATTATATTCTCCCTTTATCAGCTGCATTTTTACAATCACATTTCCTTTCTTCTGGCAATCTTTTTATACATCCATCAATAATTGAGAGCACCACACGTTTCTTATTTTCATATATTCTTTTAATTTCTTCTATATCCAGTTTTTCCTGCAATCCTGCAGCAAAATTTGAAACAATGCATAAGGAGGCATAGCAAATTCCTTTTTCTCTCGCCAGCACTATCTCTGGAAATAAGGTCATCCCAACGACGTCTGCAAAATTTCTGAGCATGGAGATTTCTGCTTTTGTTTCTAATCTTGGTCCCTGAGTTACAACATAAACCCCTTCATGAGCAATGCTCTGCTTCCTTGCTTCTTCAAACAAAATTTTTCTTATGATAGGACAGAAAGGCTGACTCATGTCAATATGGACTGCTTCATCATCAAAAAAAGTTGTTTTACGCCTTGTAAAATCAATAAAATCATTTGGAATGAAGATGCTTCCAGGCTTTATTTCTTTCTTCATTGAACCAACTGTGCTTGTTGCAATTATCGCTTCCACACCAGCATTTTTCATTGCCTCTATATTAGCAAAATAATTTACGCTATGGGCAGGCTTATGCTTCTTCCCATGTCTTGGAATGAAAAAGATTTGCCTGTCGTGTTTTTCAAAAAATATCATTTCAACGTCGCCATAATTAGTTTCAACAACAATTGCCTCTCCTTCCATTTCATATAAACCTGTGCCCCCGATAATTCCAACTTTCATTATACTTCCTCCCATTCTTTTAATATGGATTGCCATTCAAATCTTTCTATTCCTTTTATCCCCTCTAATTCTCTTATAATTCGCTCATATCCCTTGCCTAAGGTTCTTATTCTGGCTTTTGCAATTATATCATATTTTCCAGCAACAGTAGCAACGCTTGTTATACCCTTTATTTTCCATATCTTTCTCATTAACTCATCTATTGAATAGCCAGTGCTTGCCTTCATAAAAATATATGCCTTTACTTCTGTAAGTGCAAAAGATATTACCCCCATAACAACAAGTATTATGCCCATTGTTTTTATCACAAGCTGTTGTGGAGATTCATATAAGGATATGTGGACAAATTTAGAAAGAAGAATGGAGAAGGGAATTGAAAATATTATGGTAGAGGATTTTACTGCTTGGGTAACGCTTGCTTTGCCCAGCCCCAAAGCTCTGATATAAAGGATGTATGAAAAGAACGTTACTCCCATTGAAAGGAAAAATATTTGCCAATATTTCATTACTACAGCCACTTCAAAAAATCTTTTTGCATCAATGAAATAAACAAGAAGCGATGTAAAGAGAGTCGTAAATAAGAGATTCCAGAATCTAATATTGATTGCGTCATTATGTCTTCCATTTATTTTCATCAATTTAAGCCTTCTTTGATATATTGAAAACAGAACCCATGCAGGGTTTAGGATAGCAAAAACAATAAGCAAGCCCAAAAAATTAATTTCCCCTTGTAGGGAAAAAGAAGCCATTATTGCACCAAATGTTACTATCACTGAAGACTCTACCTCCGCAAGCGTGGGAGCATTTTTCTCTGCTATTGATTCAGTGAGGAGTAAATATAAGATAACAACCTGGAAAAAGGAAATGGTGGCAGACGGATCTTTATAAATTGATATTATGAAGAAATAGGCTATGGTTGCAACAGCATTTCCTATACCAGCCAATATATGATATGGTAATTCTTCTTTCCTTAGCAACCTTATCCTATAAAAAGAAGGATCTATTCTTGTCCCTATTGCTTTCTTTCCTATAGGAATGGATAAAAAAATGCATAATAAAAGAGTTATTATCATCCCAGCTATGAAAATAGCAAGACATAATGTCCATGGATTTATTTTATATTTTATAGATATATATGTGTCTATTGAAGTTACACCCGCGGCTATCAATGAGGACAAAATTGCAAGTAGATAGAATAAACTCTTTTTTCTTATCCTCATGTCTCTATCTCTTTTTCTATAACCTGTGTATTCGTTCTTTTAACCCCTTTAATTGCATGTATTTTATCTGTTAGTTCCATAAGCTCTTCTAAGCTGTTTACACTTGCTTTTACAATTATGTCATAGTCACCGGCAACGACTGCAATGCTTTCTATGTTGCTAAGCTTCCTCATTTCCTCAAGCACAGCTTTCAAATTTCCAACATATGTAAGAATGAGAATGTATGCTTTAATCATTATAAAAGAATTTGGCAGGAAAATATAAATTTTTATGAATATTTACCTACCATGCTTGCTATTTTACTTGTTGCTATTGCCATCTTTGCTGGCTTATATATGGCATGGAGCATAGGGGCAAATGACGTTGCAAATTCAATGTCAACTGCTGTAGGAGCGAAGGCAATAACATTAAGACAGGCTTTAATCATTGCTTCTGTCCTTAACTTTTTGGGGGCGGTGCTCGTTGGAAAGCATGTTACAGATACAATAAAAGGAGGAATTGTAAAGGCTTACGATGCAGGAGGAAATTTAATTATGGATGAACATTTGGTTGCGCTCGGCTTTTTGTCTGCCTTGCTTGCTGCTGGAATTTTCGTAACTATCGCTACATGGAAGGAATTGCCAGTTTCTACAACCCATGGTGTAATAGGCGGGGTTATAGGTTTTGGACTTATTCAAGGAGGATTATCATTCGTAAAATGGGGTACCGTTGGTCAAATAGCTTCATCATGGGTTCTTTCACCCATCGTTGGTGGAATTATGGCTTTTATAATGTTTAAGATAATTGCTTATTTTGTTCTTGCAAAAAAAGAGCCAGTAAAAAGTGCAAAGAAAGTCGGACCATTATTCATTGGCTTAACCATCTTTATCATTTTTCTTTCAATTTTTATGAAAACAAGGGTTGGGGAACTACTTGAATATGATTTGAAAGAATATATTCTTCTTTCTCTTCTCATAGCCTTTATCGCATCAATTTTTGGATTCCTCCTTCTACGCAAGGTGGCAGGAAGAGGCTATGATATTGTAGAAGGGCTTTTTCGCCGTTTACAAGTAATGACCTCGTGCTATGTTGCATTTTCTCATGGAGCAAATGATGTTGCAAATGCAATTGCCCCAGTAGCTGTCGTTTTAGTTATTGCCCTCCAAATGAACATTGACCCTATGTATCTGCTTGCCTTAGGAGGCATGGGAATAGCAATAGGTATTGTGACATGGGGATACAAAGTTATAAGGACTGTAGGGGGAAAAATAACTGCTTTGACTAACACAAGGGGATTTGCAATAGATTTTTCAGCTGCAACTGTAGTGCTTGTTGCCTCCAAACTTGGAATGCCTATCTCAACGACGCATACTGTAGTGGGAGCTGTCATAGGTGTTGGACTCGCTAGAGGTTTGGATGCTGTTGATTTATCCATTATTAAAAAGATAGTTTATTCATGGCTTCTCACCCTACCTGCAACTGCAATTTTATCGATATTGATTTATAGGGGGTTGACAATATTATTTTAATGCCATTTAGAGCACCAGTTGGAGATACATACAGGAAAAAGTCGCCATTTGCTGGGCTATTTGAGCATATGAGTAAAGTTAGGGAGTGCATTTCATTACTTAGGGATGGCGTGCTAAGGTATATAGATGGTGATTATGAGAACTTCCATAAGATTACAGAAAAAGTTTCAGAATTGGAGCATGAAGCTGATTTAATAAAAGGAAATATTCGAGCTCATTTGCCCCGCTCGATTCTTATGCCTGTAGACAAAAGATATTTCCTATGGGTGTTGCGTGAAGAAGATGCAATACTCGACCATGCAGAAAATCTTGCCCAGCTTTTGGATTTGCGCCACACCCCTATACCAGATGAGTTAAAAGAAGATTTTAAACGACATATGAATAAAGTTGCAGAAACAGTAGAGGAAATGGAAAAAGCTGTTGAGAATGTTCGCGACTTAATAGAAACAAGTTTTGCAGGAAAAGAAAGGGAAGAATCAAAAAGATATATTCATAATGTGCATAAAAAAGAATGGGAAGCAGACCAAATTCGTTATAGAATAACTGAAAAAATTTACAAGCTCGAAGAAAAACTCTCTCCAATGGATGAATACCACTTACTCAAGATAGTTGATTGGATTGATGACATTGCAGACCATGCGGAAAATGTTGCCGACTGGCTCCGCGCTATAATTGCAAAATGAAAGAATTCCACAAACTCATTAAAGATTTTAAAAAAGGTAAGGTAAAAAAAGTAAAAAAGCCGAGAATATGGAAAGAAAAGGATGTTCTTGATGGAAAAATTGTAGATGCTTTTGTGTTCATCCTGCGCACTTCTGGCTGTAGATGGGCAAAGCAAAGCGGATGCACAATGTGTGGGTATTTTAAGGAAAGCTATGATGCAGGAAGAGAAGAAATAAAGAAACAGATAGCCCAAGCAATAAGGGAATATAACAATGAAACTATTGTCAAAATTTTTACATCTGGAAGTTTTTTTGATGAAAAGGAGATTCCACGGGATTTGCAATCTCTTATTCTAAAAAAATTTGAAAAAGCAAAAAAGATAATTGTAGAAAGCAGACCAGAATTTGTCAATGCATTAGAGGAATTAAAAACAAAGACAAGACTTGAAATAGCAATGGGTCTTGAATCTGCAAATGATAAAGTTTTGAAATATGCAATAAATAAAGGTTTCACTTTTCAACAATGGAAAAAATCTGCAGAAAGAGTCATAGAGCTCGGAAAAGAGCTAAAAGTTTATATTTTGATTAAATCCCCTTTTCTAACAGAAAAAGAAGCAATTGATGATGCAATCTATACAGTTGAAAAAGTGAAGGATATGGCAAATACAATTTCATTTAATCCTGTTGCAATACATGGAAAGACAGTTGTAGAATTTTTATGGAAGCATGGACTATATCGCCCTCCCTGGTTATGGAGTGTTATTGAAATTTTGAAGGAAAGTAGAGAAATATATAATGGACTAATAAAATGTGATGTTGTTGCAGGAGGAAAGGAAAGAGGGGCTCATAATTGTGGAAAATGTGATAAAAATTTGCTTGATATAATCAAAAATTTCTCATTAATGCAAGAGGTAAAAGAGACATACTGTTATTGCAAGGAAGAGTGGAGGGATATGCTTGAAATAGAAGAATTTTTTGTGGGTTAGAATTTTCTAATTTTTCTCCTATCTATTTTTACTCCAGATGGTGTGACAATAAAATGATTTCTATCTAAGCCAGCAATGTCCCCATTTATATCTTTAACAACTCTCTTAAGCTCATTTGTTATTCGCTCAACTTCAATGTCATCTACTGAAATTGGAGTAATATCTAAAATAAGGAGATTTCCTTCATATATATAACTTATAAATTCCTTTAAATCATCGTATTTTTGGATTTCTACAACTTTTACAAACATCTTTGCTTCTGGTTGCGCCTCTCCACCATATTCCTCCAAATCTATATATTCCTCTTTCCTTCCTTTTCCAAATATCATTTTAATCATTTAGAAATACATTTTGTTTTAAAAACTTTTCAAAAATTTGCAAAAATTCATATTGTGCAAAAAGATATCGCTACATGAAATGTGAAATATGCGGAAAAGAAGCGAGACTAAAAAGAACTTTAATTGAAGGTGTAGAAATGATGGCTT
>VBQI01000068.1 GCA_008297865.1 Thermoplasmata archaeon | reverse complement strand
TATTCATAGCGTCTGCATTTTTTATCTCCTCTTTTTCTTCTATGTTATGATTTTTACAATTATCTTTTTTGTTTTAAGGGGAGAAAGCCAGATGGTTAAAACTTGTGTTTATGCAATTTTAATTAATTATATAGTGCTTATTCCTTTCTATCTTTTTTTCAATGTTAAAGTTACCTGTGATTATCCTGATGCCACTCCCGTTAAACCTTTACTCTATTCTAATAGCCAATATATGGCCTTAGTACTTTTAGCAGATAGGCTGACTGATAATTTTCCAAGTGGACACGTAAGCGTCTTAGTAAGCATCTCTTTGATATTGTCTCTGAAAACCAATCTTAAAAGATATACTATTTTTACAATTTTAGTTACAGCTCTGACACCTTTTGCAATCATATATCTAGGAATACACTGGATCAGTGATATATTTGCTGGTATCTTGCTTGGTATTATAGCATACTTTGGTGCGAATAGCAAGAGGATAACCAAATGGTTTGATGGTTTTACAAAATTTATAGAGGAGAAATTAATAAAAATTAATTATTCGACTAAAAGATAGCCTCTTTCCTCAAGCTTATCTCTTATTTCCAGCACTTCTTTACAAATGTTCATACTAAATTTTGGAGCTTCTGCAGAAATACCCTTTTCTGTTATAAAATACGAAATCCATCTCAATGGTGTAGCATCAAAATAAAAATTTTTTATATTTATTCCTTCTGGAGCTTCTCTCCATATCTCTTTTTCACTTTCTTCCTTTAACATAACAAATGGAAAAGTTTTGTAGGAAGAAGAGATTATGTAAAAAGGCTTACCTTTTTCCATTGCATACAAAGCTATTGCTGATGTGCCTATTTTATTAACCACGTTATTATTCAAGATGGCATCTGCTCCCATTAAAATTAAATCTGCTTTATCAATAAATGAAAATATAGCCGAATCTGCAACAAGGGTTACATCTATTTTCTTGCATAATTCTTTTGCAAGCAGTCTGCCTTCATAGCGGGGGCGGGATTCTGTACATATCACCTTTATATTTTTGCATTCTTTTAGAAGTTTTAAAACTGTTGAACTTCTGCTATGTGTAATTACTGTTGCATTTTTTATCAACTCCTTTGCATGTTCTATCACCTTCTTGCCAGCATTTTCCATTTTAACGAACTCTTTTTCCGCCTCGTCTTTATTAAGCGAGAAAGATATATTGACAATATTCCATAAAGAAGCCATTGAGGGATAGACAGAAAGTATGGAAAGGCATTCATCAAATAGTCTTCGCTTTCCCAATAATTTCTTTACCCGCAGAATAATTTTTTTCTCTATTTCAGAAGCTCCAGAAATTTTATCCTGTCTCACATTTTTTAATTTATAACTGGTAAATAACCCTATCCCCTAACGGTTTAGCTAAATGACGTCTTGCTATCACTGGGACTTCATAAAAACGAGGTTTAATTTTTCTTTCAATCTTAACATATTTTGCTTCATTTTCTCCTGCTTTTGCTCCACATTTTGGACATTTATATCCTTTTCCTTTTCCTATTGATTTCATGTGTTTTTTGCATTTTTTGCAAATAGGATTTTCCACTTTTTTATACACATCAACAAGCTTTTTTACTTCTATTTTCTCGATATTTATTGTAAATGGCTTTGCCCTTACCCCTCCATATACTACTACTTCATCTCCTTTTTTTAATTCCTTTATTATATTTCTGAATCCTTTTGTTGGCTCATATGCTGCACAATCTATCTCTGCTCCATTAGATATGGAAAAGATAACATGTCCCCCTTCTATAGTAAAAGGCTCCTTCTCCACCTTTCCTTTCACAATTACAGATTCATATGGCTTTACTTCTTCTATTTTCTTTCTCTGCAAATGCTCGTCGGTAGCCTGGTTTGTCTCATAAATAATCCATCTCTCTACTTCAGATGTCTCCAGCATTTCCATTGCCTTCTTTAACTCCCCTACATCGCCTCCCCTTATTCCATAAAACACTGGAGATGGAGAATGAGGAAGGAGAGCAATATAATCATTTTCATAATCATAATTGTTGAATGTGGAAGGAAATAATGTATCCATTTTTATCACGCTTTCTTTCTCAATAAATTTTTCTCCATGTGTATATGTAAGCAATTCGTATGTCCTATTCAATGGTTTCCAAGCTATGGCAGCAGACGCGCCAATCAAGCCTATTTCTTTTCTGTAAGTTTTCCATTTTGCTCTCGTTTCGGCGAGTGTCCTTTTAACTTCTTTTACAGAAACAATTTCTTTCACTGCCTTGCTATACAACTTTCTTGAAAATTTTTTCTCTGTAACCACCCATGCCGGATTTGCTCCTCCCTCAGCATTTTTCATGATTTTGTCAAGAATAGAAATAATTTCATCTGCTCTCGCATCTCTTTTCTTATAAGCACATCCATATACTTTCTCTTCAATTTCTCCTATCAGCTCTCTTTTTCCCCCTCCTACGCCAATTTGTAGGGCAATGGCTCCGTTGCCCCTCGTCTTCCATGGAATATTTGGATTTAACCTTACAAGGCGAGGATAGCCAATGATATCATATCCTGCATTGCAAATCTCTTTTACAATCTCTGTTGCAATATATGTTGTGCATCCTCCATGCAAGGAATCAGTGTCATCTATTCCAACCCACATTAAATTTTTATATAAGGAAGTAGTATATGATTTTGATGAAAAGGGATGAGCTACTTGAAGCGACTCGCTATCTGCTCATGAAAGCAGGCTTCTACTGTAGCAGTATATGCAGGATTCGTCCAAGTAGCTTTGACTTTATTGCAAGAAAGGATAATCTTCTTCTTGTAATAAAAGTTTTGAATAATATTGATTCATTACATGAGGAAGTTGCCAAGGAATTTATTTCAATTGCAAAATTTTTAGATGCGGTGCCAATTGTAATAGGCAGAAGAACTTGTTCATCCTATTTAGAGGATGATGTTGTCTATTTCCGCTACGGGGTGCCAATCATTACTTACTCAACACTCGAAAACTATCTGCAAGGCATTTTGCCTTTTGTTTGCGCCGCTCCTGGCGGATTCTATGTGAATGTCGATGGAGAAATTTTGAGGGAAATGAGAATTGAAAGAGGTATCTCTCTTGGACAACTTGCAAGAATTGCCGGAGTTTCAAGAAGGACTATACAGCTGTATGAAAAAGGCGAGAGGGCAAGTGTGGAAGCTGCAGAAAAAATTGCAGAATTTTTGGGAGAAGACTTTCTTAAGCCCATAAATTTCTGGGAGGAAATAGAGAAGGAAAAAATAGAGATTAGCAGAGAGATTGAGTATGAAATGCTGAAGATTCTTGAAGAGCTGGGAGCCTTTATATTCCCAACTATGAGAAGCCCATTTAGGGCTATTACAGAACTTCTGAATGAGAGAATAATGGTTGGAGTGAATGAAAGGAGAGTTGTTGAAAAAGCCCGTCTTATTTCCAATCTATCGAGAGTTGCGGAGAAAGAATGTGTAATTTTTATGGAATCATCTCACAGAAAAAATATTGAAGGTGTGCCAATTATAGAAAGAAGGGAGTTAAAAAGAATTCACGATCCAAAAGAAGTGATAGATCTTATTTCAGAGAGGAAATAATGGAAGTAAAGCTTATTGCTCATACACCAGAGCCAGATATTATTGCAGCTGTTGCAGCAATGTTGACTCATTCAAAAAGTACTTTTGAAGAATTGAAGAATGAAGGAAAAGAAAAGTTAAAGAATGTGCTTAGAGCAGTAATTGAGATGGGGCATACAAGTGTTGTTGAGCATGCATACTTTACTTTTGAAATTTCTGGAGTATCAAGAGCCTTAACCCATCAGCTTGTTCGCCACCGTATAGCTTCTTATTCCCAACAGAGTCAGAGATATGTGAAGCAGGAAATGAAATATGTTACTCCCCCTTCTGTAAGAAAAAAATATGGTGAGAAATATGAGAAAATGATGGAAGAGATATGGAATTTTTATAATGAAATGAAAGATGAGTTGCCAATAGAAGATGCCCGCTACATTTTACCCAATGCAACTTGTAGCTCGCTTATCGTTTCAATGAACGCTAGAAGCTTATTAAATTTCTTTGAATTGCGTTGCTGTCTGCATGCTCAATGGGAAATAAGGATGCTTGCATGGAAGATGCTCAAGCTTGTAAGAAAAGTGGCACCAACAATTTTTGCAAAGGCAGGGCCACCATGCAAAACAAGGCATGAATGTCCAATGGGAAAGAAGAGTTGCAGATGGTATCCAAAATGAATCATTTGTTGGAAATGAGTAATCACATCAAGCCACTTGTCATAAATCAACCACGATAAACTTTTCCCTCTTGTCTATCTTTATGATTATTATCTGTCTATGTGCTTTATCAATCTCATACCTATATAAATTCGGTTCACCTTTAATCTTCTTATATGAGGATCATATTTTATATGTCACCGCAGAGTGCCCGCCATCGCTATATATTTTATTCATTATTATTTTCTCCATGATATTCAAATAGTGATGGTATCTCTGGATGTTTTTTAAGTTTTATTTCTTCTTTTTCTACTTCCTTTGGATCAGATGAAATTATAAATGCTCTTTTTATTTTTTCCCAATCTTTATCTCTGAGTGTGACTATTTTCTCGAGATATATACTTACATAACAGCCATTAATTTTAGTGGGTTGGGTAGATTCCAATTTTCTCCTTGTCATTTCTACATATTTAGGATCTATATCAATAGCGATATATTTTCTTCCTAATCTCTTTGCGGCTATTGCTGTTGTTCCAGTTCCAACAAATGGATCAAGAACTATATCTCCTTCATCAGTAGTCATTAAAATTAACCTTTCCAATAATGGAATTGGTAACTGGCACGGATGTTCATCCCTCCTCTTTTTATGCCTTATTCTGTGAATATCCGTCCAAACGTCTGAGATTAATGGTCCGTATGGATGCATTTGATTTTTCTTTCCACCATAATCCTGTAAAATAATTCCACACTTTCTACATCTTGGATGCATGCCCCGAATATCATAAAACTTGAATCCTTTTGGCTGTTTTGTATACCATAAAATACCGTAATGGTTTGGTAGGAGAGTTTTTCCTAATGGTGCACCCATAGCGTTCCATGCTATCCAGTGCCTAAAATGAGCTATTTCGTTGAGATATGAGGTAAAGTAAGTAAGCCATCTTGGGATATTGTGAACGAATATAGAACCCGTTGGCTTAGTAATTCTGACCATTTCCTTTAACCATAATTTGCACCATTCTATATACTCATCAATATCTTTCTTATCATAATAGCTGTTGTATTTTTTACCTAAATTAAATGGTGGGTCAGCAAAAGTCGTGTCTACTGAGTTATCGGGAATCTGACGCATTATTTCTATGGCATCTCCCTGTATTACCTTGTTAATAAATTCTTTCATATCTTTAGATTCCATATTTCCACCGCCTTTATTGCAAATTCTTTTTGTCGTGTTTCTATTTCAGAAAGTGTCCAATCATCATATTCTGCTATTTTTTTAGTGATCAGCAACTCAGACTCTTTGTAAACTGCCTTCTTTCCTCCAAAAGGACCGTTTCCTATATCGCTATTCATTTTTTTGTCCAAAAGAGTAAGATTACCAATTCTGCGATAATATGTCTTATGCAAATTTTCATCAAAACTTGGCCAATCTTTTTGCAAATTCGTTGGATTTTCTGGAAGTACATGCTCCAAATTCACCTTTTCTGGATTTTTAATAGGCTCAAGCTCTAAAGTAGTTCTATACGCCTGTTCCAGTTTTCTTAGGTAATATCGGGCAATGTAGGCTTTAGAAATTGTAGCTATCTCAAAAGCTCTTTGGAATTGATCATCTGTAGGTATTAGATTTTTTACAGAATCTAGTAATTCTTTTGCATTATTTATTTTCCCCTCATTGATAAGTTTAGCTTGTTTTGAAAACTCTTTTTCAAGTGTACCAGATCCAATTGTGCCAGTTATAAGATTTCTAACAGACCAGGATACTATGAGCTTTAAAGCTTTTTTCACTTCTTTGGGTTTATCTTTCCATATTTCGAGTAACGCAATTAAAAGTGGTCTGTTTTGTGTTAATCTTAATTCTAACAATTCTGCTATGTATTCGGAACATTCACGGGGAAAATTATTCCAGAAAGTGTGATGTGGGTTTAAGATCGCAAGATAGGTCTCAGAATTCTTTTCTAAATTACTAAGAAATGTAACAGATTGATTTTTATTTTTTATTTTTTCTTTTATCTTTTTATAAAGCTCTTTTTCACGAGTCAAGCCATGTTTTGAGGACCAATAATACCTTATATAATTCAAAATCTCTTCCTCACTTATTCCTGATTCGATGGCTCCTGTAAATCTCGTCCATTTATCTTTAGCCTCTCCTATCCTATCTCCTGCCTTATTAAATAAGTAATTTTTAATGAGGTCCGTCTGTGACAAAATCAACCCTCTGTCATTCAATGTTTCAAAAACTGTAAAGGCATTTACATCATCAGATACAGTAACAATTATTATCAATAGCTTATCCTTTAAAAAATTAACTAAGTTTAATAGACCGTCAAGCCCTTCACTTTTGTACTTGCTCTCAATATAATCTTTCAAGAAATTGTAAGCATTTATAAGCCTG
>VBQI01000067.1 GCA_008297865.1 Thermoplasmata archaeon | reverse complement strand
GAATATGATGGCATCTTCATGTTTAACTCAACATGTAATAAATTGGAAAAAAATGTTATTAGCGATAATACAGCAGGAATACACATAGAAAAATCAGATTATAACTGGATTATCTTTAATAAATTGGAGCTTAATAGAAAACTATCTTTTAGATTTCCCTATCCTTCAGGATTATCTGCTTCGAACTCTCATAATAATATCATCCATAGTAATTACATTATTTATAATAGATATGGTTTACATCTTAAGTCTTCGAACAATAACTCTATTTTTAATAATTATTTTAGTAACTCTCTATGCAATGCTGTAGATAAAGATGGCTATAATAGATGGAACCTTTCAGAAGATGAAATAATACTTGGAAAGAATATAATAGGAGGAGATTATATAGCTGGAAATTATTGGAATGATTATGAAGGACATGATAGAGATGGAGATGGTTTAGGAAACGAAAGCCTTCCGTATAATTGCAGAGGGAATATCAAGAACGGTGGCGACTGGTATCCATTGGTACCAAAAAATTTCGCGCCAATTCCGGATTTTGAAGTTGAAATAGATGGGCTGACTGTGAAATTTATTGATAAAAGTTATGATCCAGATGGAAAGATTGAGGAATGGTATTGGGATTTTGGAGACGGCAAAAAGTCTAAAGAAAGAAATCCATTACATACCTATAAAAAACGAATAACCTATAATGTAACTTTAATTGTTGGGGATGACAATAAAACCAGCAGTAGTACTTGGCAATTAATAGACTTAGCGGAAAAGCCTTATGTTCATATAAACTTATATTTAGGAAAATTAATACCAATACCATGGCCACGAAATATGTCCATAGCATCTTATCTGTTTGAAAAAATTCTCCATAGGCATATAGATACAATTGTATTTGATACTATTACACTTAAAGTAGATGCCCATCGAAATATTACTCACGTAGACTTTTATTGGTTTAATAAAAAATTATATAGTGATGACGAACGACCTTTTGAATTCACATTCAGACCTTATTTCTTAGCGAATGATATCAGGGTGAAAGGTTGGCACAGTAAGGGCTATGAAGAAGATAGAGTAATACTTTTTTCTTTAAACGTACTTCACAACCCTTAATATTGCTACACTATTCAATAGGCGGTAATTCTTCCTCATTCAATCCAGCTACCCATGCTACCTCTCTTCTCACTATCCAGTCATTTGCGGGAATTAAATCATCTGGAGATAGATCATCCCATTTTACAAAGCCATCCCAAATATTATCGCAACATGTATCAGTTTCATTTAGAATACCTTTCGATATATTCCATATATATAACTCTGGATGTGCTCCACAAAGAATTATTTTGCCTTTTCCATAATTTTCTGCTGTCATGGCAGCCATATTTGCAATATGCATCTTTACTATTTTATTTGTCTTTTTCCAGTCAGGAGTTTGCCAAGAGATATTAAGCAAACTATAGAAACATTCCTGCATACTCGGTTTTGGAGAGTTTAAAAATTCTTTTATCATTTGTTTAATAATATTTCTCGTAAGATTTCTCCGTCCATCAAATTCCCATTCATGTATGGTATACTTATCAAATTCTTCTTTTGAAGGATATGTTAAAAGAATTGAAACTCCTTTCTTTGGAATCAATCCAGGTCCACCGATATACCTTATAAGGATTGTATCTTTTCCATATCCTCTAAAAATAGGGTGACTTTTATTTACTTTCATGTGCAGGCAAAATCCGCCAGGATAACCTGCTATCCCTGAATAAGCCTCATACGCCATTTCTCCCATGCTTTTATTTCCGCATATTTGGTCGAATATGGGAATAGCTGCATCTTGATGAAGAGTAACATTTGATAATCCAAGAGTAACTTTTGGTGAATTTATCAATTTTTCGAGGATGGTGTCTATGGTAGTAAAGTTACTATTCAGATAGCACATCAACCATGTGCCTCCACAATGTCCTATGAATCCTCCTCCATTTGCTATGAAACCTTTTATCTTATTTTTCCATTCATTTGCCTCTCTTGGTTTTAAATAACTATTAACCAATAAAGGTAACGGAGCACCATAAGGTGCTACTATTACATCATACTCGGCATTGGATAAATTTTTTATTACATCATACCACCCGAGTATATTTACATTGAACTTGTATTGAGTGCCATTAACAAACCATGAATAATTTAGTGCTCTCTCATAAGCTTTATAGCCTCCACCATAAACGACATGCTCAGATAAAATGCCCACATTAATAACATGAATATTTTTTACACCAGATGAGGTTGTTATCCATGAAGTTATATTTGGGAAGGCTAAAGATAGATTAAAAAAACATATTAATACTATCTTAACTATCTTATTACTCCTCATGCTATAAAAATTAGATTTTCAATATAAATATTCTCCCAATAGTCGATATTTCTCTTACCACACCTTTATATACTTCCTCAACTCCTCCTTGTGATTTTCAAAATATTCTCTCAATGCCTTTTCAGTTATTTCTGAATATGCACCATTTCCTCTCTTTATCCTTATTATCCTCAAAATGGTCATGAGATCCTTGGAAATTCTCGCTCTCAACTCTGCCTTCTCACCCATTGCTTACCCTCCAGCAAATGTTTTACATCTTCTGCCTTAACTACGGAACCATTGCTCATTGCCTTTTCAAAAATATCTTGGATTTGCTCAACATCAACATCGATGCCATAATCAAGTTTCAGAACCCTTGCTGCACCGCCTGCTATCCTTCCTTTATCTTCTGGCTTAAAGGCTTCCATCCATTGCTTTAGTCTCATTGTGAAATAATTTGCCAGCTTCTCAGCAACTTTCATCATTGATTCTTCCATCTCCTGCTTTTTCCTCCTTTCCTCCATTATCAATGCAAGCTTCGCCTTCTTTTCTTCCAGCTTTCTTTCCAACTCTTCTATTTTTCTTTTCAAAATTTCTACTTCATCATCCTTCAGCATTTCTTCCAAAAACATGCGAAACATCCTGCTCATGTTGATCTGCTTCTTCTTTGCAAGCAAAAACAATCCTTTTGGAAGATAAATGCTTGTTCTAACTATTTGCTCTTCCTTCATTTTGCCCTTAGAAAATTTGTATGCTGTATGTTATGTTTGTATGTTATGCTATAATTGTATGCTATGACGACGTAATAGCATACATTTTGTTATGCTGTTATCTGTAGAAATTGAGAAATTTATGCTGCTGTTATCATCTTCAAAATTTGACAGCACAACATAACATACACGCCGTTTCAAAAAATATAATATTGCTTTTTTCGGTCAAAAAATAAAAGAGGATTTTATATCACTTTTTATAATATCGCTCACGCTATCTATTCCCCTCATGAGATGGTATCTATCTACCCGTTGATGGCTCAACATAATGTTTTCTCTATCAATTCAGCAAACGTTTCTGGATCATTGTCAAACTTTCTCCAGTATTCAGGAGTAATTTTCTTATAACCTCTGTTTTTATACCTAATTTTATCCCTTCTTTTTCTATTCTCTCGACATTTCTACTTAACACCAAATCCATATTCTTCACCTCCTATTTGCAAAGATTGGTAAAAACAACCCTCAACTTTGCAATTTTCTATCTTATCAGAAAAACTATTCCGGCCAGGCCCATACAAAGCTACGAATTTCTATTCATATAAAAATTTAAGTAATCCTTTTTCATATCGAAGCATGAGACATCAGAAATTATTTACCCCTGGCCCTACAGAAGTAAGAGAAGAAATTTTGCAGGCAATGGCAACTCCACAACTCCATCATCGTTCAAAAGAATTCAGCAAGCTTTATGAAGAGATAACAACAAAATTGCAGAAAGTTTTGTACACTGAAAAGCCCGTCATTATTTTTCCTTCTTCCTCGACAGGCGCAATGGAAGCATCAGTTGTCAATGGTGTAATGAAAAAATGTCTTAATTTGGTTAACGGGGCTTTTTCAAAAAGATGGCATAAGATAACGGAAATGAACGGTGTGCCATGCGATGCATTGAGTATAGAATGGGATAAAGCAATTAAGCCAGAAATGGTTGAAGAAAAGCTTGAAACGGGAGAGTATGACGCCGTTACCCTTGTTTTCAATGAAACTTCAACAGGCTTAATGAATCCTTTGAAGGAGATAGCTGAAGTTGTAAAAAAATATGATGATGTGCTTTTTTTCGTTGATGCCGTCTCCGCCATGGGGGGAGTTAAAATAGAAGTGGACGAGCTGGGCATAGATATGTGCTTAGCGGGTGTACAAAAATGCTTTGCTTTGCCATCAGGTATAACTGTAGCTTCTGTAAGTGAGCGACTTTTGGAAAGGGCGAATAAAGTTCCACCGAGAAGCTACTATTTCAATTTGCCTTTAATTTATAAGTATCATCAGAAGAATCAGACGAGGGTTACACCTCCAATTTCACAAATGTTTGCTCTGAATGTTCAGCTTGATTATATATTGAATGAGGAGGGCTTAGAAAATAGATTCGCCAGACATGAAAAGATGGCTAAAATTGTTCAGGATTGGGCAAGAAAGTATTTTGATATATATCCAGAAAGGGGCTATGAATCAAAAACCCTCACATGCATTAAGAATACGAGAGGAATATCTGTCAAGGAATTAAATGAAGAACTTGCAAAACATTATGTTCGCATTTCCAATGGATATGGTGAACTAAAAGAAAAAACATTTAGAATAGCACATATGGGAGATACACAAATCCAGGATATAAAAGGACTACTTGCCCTCATTGAGGATATTTTAGGACTTTGATGAAGACAAACATAAGGAAAGAATTGCTTGAAAAAAGGAACAAACTTTCTACTTATGAAATACTTAAAAAAAGTAACAAAATTTTAGAGAAATTAAAAGGGCTAGAAGAATTTTCAAAAGCAAGTGTTTTTGCCTGCTATATTTCTTTTGGAAGTGAAGTTTACACCCATGGGTTAATAAAAGAATATGTTGAAAGGAAGAAAGTTGTGGTGCCAGTTGTTAACAAAGAGAGCAAGGAAATTTTCTTAGCCCATATAAAAAGCTGGAAAGAACTTGACAGCGGGGCATATGGTATATTGGAGCCAAGAAAAGAATTTTTAAGGCCTGTAGGCTATAATGAAGTGGAAGTGATTATTGTTCCAGGAATTGCGTTTGATGAAAATGGAAACAGAATAGGATATGGAGAAGGCTATTTTGATAAACTTCTAAGCAATATAAATGCATTTAAAATTGCTCTTGCATATGATTTTCAGGTACTTAAAAAAATTCCAAATGAAAAGCATGACATAAAAATGGATATTATAGTTACAGAGAGAAGAATTATAAGTTGTCTCTCCTGAAAAAGCATATATATGCTGTCTTTCTTTTCCCTTGTGCATTGGGCAGATGTTGTTGCCGAAAAGTTGAATGATATAGCAAAAAAACATGTTTTAGCCACAGCTATAACACCATCTGGACCAATCCATGTTGGAAATCTACGTGAAGTAATGACAACTGATGCAGTTTATAGGGCCTTGAAAGAAAGGGGCGTAGAAGCCCGCTTAATATATATTGGCGATACTTTTGATCCTCTTCGCAAAGTATATCCCTTTTTACCCTCGTCCTATGAAAAGTATGTTGGTATGCCTCTATCAGAAATACCGTGTCCATGTGGGGAGCACGAAAGCTATGCTAATCATTTTTTAGAACCATTTTTGGATAGTTTGAAGGAAGTTGGAATATTACCCGAAATATATTATGCTCATGAATTATATGAAAGAGGGATTTATAATGAATCAATAAAAGTTGCTCTTGACAATGCAGGCAAGATAAGGAAGATAATAACAAGGATAGCCAAAAGAGAGTTACCATCTTCATGGATGCCTTTCAACATAAAGTGCCAGAAATGTAATAAACTAGAAGGAGAAATTATCTCATATGAATATCCTTATGCAGATTATAAATGTAAATCATGTAAAAATGAGGGCAAAGTAGATTTAAGAGAAGGCGGAATAGGCAAACTTCCATGGCGCGTCGACTGGCCCGCGAGATGGAAAATTTTCAATGTAACTTTCGAAGCTTTTGGAAAGGACCATGCTGCTTCAGGAAGTTCATGGGACACTGGAAAAGTAATCGTTAAGGAGATTTTTAATTACGAACCTCCAATGCCCCTAGTATATGAATTTATACATTTAAAAGGGATGGGTGCAATGCATGGCTCAACAGGAGTGGCTGTGTCTGCAGAGGAAGTACTTAAAATGATTCCTGCAGAAGTTTTGAGATTTTTATTTATGAAATATGAGCCAAATCGCCATATTGAATTTGATACTGGTTTTGGATTGCTTGATTTAGTAGATGAATATGATAGGTATGAAAGAGCTTATTTTGAAGGAGACACGAGTATAAAAGATGTTAAAAGAGTTTATGAGCTTTCCCAGCCGTATAAAAAGGCAGAGAGAATGCCTACATACATTCCATATCGCCATCTTGCAATTGTTGCACAGATTGGGAGAAATTTTGATGAAGTGCTTGAAATTTTAAAAAGAAAGCACGATTTGCAAAAATTTGATATAGAAAGGCTAAAAGAAAGATATGAAAAAATATGTTATTGGCTCTCCCATTATGCTCCAGAAGAGATAAAATTTGAAGTGCAGAGAGAAGCACCAAAAATAGAGTTGAATGATAGGCAGAGAGAATTTTTAACGGCTTTAAAAGAGAAATTTGAAGGGATAGAATGGGAAGCAGAAAAAATACATACAACAATTCATGAAACAGCAAAGGAAAAAGGAATGTCTGCAAAAGAAGCATTTGAATTAGTTTATATTCTTATGCTTGCTAAAAAGCGAGGGCCAAGGGCAGGCTACTTCCTCCAGTCGCTTGGCAGAGAATTTGTAGTTAAAAGAATTGCAGAAGTCATATGAAAGGGTTATATAAATACTGCATATGGTATTTCTATGCATTCATCATTATGTAGTCTGAAAGCTTTACTTCCATTTTTATAGGATCTATAACAACAGCAGCATGGAAGGGCTGAGTGACATTCTCCCCACCATAAATGGTGGGGCTTCTACAGAGGGGCAGGAGCAGGCACATTGAAATCATTGAGGGAAGTTTGCTGAGTTTT
>VBQI01000066.1 GCA_008297865.1 Thermoplasmata archaeon | reverse complement strand
TGCCGCCTAAAGGGTATGTTTTGTTTTTCATAAGGAGATATTGGCTTTGCCAATATCTCCTTTTAGGCGGCTAACTGGCAAATTCAAGTATCTAAAATCTTTGCATAAGCTTTCTTCCCATTACACTCTACAATAATTCTTCGCATAGAAATAAAATTTTTAATGTTTCTTAAAATTTGTCAATACCATCAATATTTTTCCCATAACTCATTCCTTTTTGCTTCGAGCATGTTATTTTCTTTTCCATTCCATTCTGCAAAAGTTTTTATTTTATCGTCATATCTTTCATATAATTCTTTCATTCTCTCCTTATATTTTAAATCCCTCAACAAGTGATGATCCAAAATAAGATTACAATTCAATCTTTCCATTATTTCAATTAAGTTTTCCTCGGCTTTTTTCAGGTTCTCTGTCGAAAATCGCCACCCAAGAAAATATGAAGGGGGTCCGTCCATGATCAGCAATTCTGGATTCTCTTCTATAATATAGTCTCTAGCCTTTTCATATACCGGGCCCTGAACATCTGATGCAAAAAGGATTTTTTCATTTTCTTCAATGCTTACCATAATAACATAGCCAAGTCTTATGCCGTATGGACCATGAGGAAATGGAGGGGAAAATTTTATTGTGAAGCCATCTATTTCATATTCCATTCCGTCACAGTAAATTATTTCTGCTTTATCATCAAATATTTCTTTGAAATAAGAACCTCTTTCTTGTTGGCTACGGTTAATAAAACTATCTATCCTTTTTGCAAAAATTTTTTTTCCTATATAGAAGTTTTCATGTGGATCATAATGATCATAATGATAATGAGTTATTACAAATATGTTGCAATGCTTTGCAATATTTGCTATATCCCTTTTGGCTTTTTCTAAAGCTTCCAATTCTAAGGGATGAGGTGGTAAACCATATCTATATGGACCAAGAGCAGCTGATGCATCGATAAAAATTTTTTCATTTCCTACCTCAACCAATGTTGCCATTGATCTTACTCCCATTGAATCTGAAAATAGCAGGCTAAGTTTCATGGGTTTTCCCTGCCATCCATATAACGCGCTGTGGAAATGGAATTTCTATTCCTTCTTTTTCTAACGCTACTTTAATTTTCCACAACATTTCTGTTTTTACAGAAAACCACACACTGGAAGGAGCCCATATTCTAACTGATAAATTTACACTACTATCTCCAAGTTCTTCAACAAAAATTTGCGGGGCAGGCTCCTTAAGGATGAGAGGATGTTCATCAAGTAAATTTTTTATTATTTCTATAGCTTTATCTGCATCATCGCTATATCGGATGCCAATTTTATATTCAAATCTTCTTGCTACATGTGCGACATAATTGTGAATATTTGATGAGAAAACTCTTTCATTCGGTATGCGAACATATATTCCATCCCATGTTCTTATAGTTGTTGAAAGCACCCTTATATCCTTTACAACTCCACTAACATCTCCTATGCTAATGCCATCTCCAATTTTTATTGGTTTCTCTATCATCAAAAACATTCCACTAATCAAATTAGATACAACTGTTTGGCTGGCAAAGCCAATAACTATGCCCGCAATTCCGCCAGCGACGAGTAGTCCGCTAAGGGAAAAGCCGATATATGGCAAAGCCACAATAAAACCAATCGCAATTATACCATAGTAAACAATCTTCTCTGCAGTATGCAATGTTGTTTCAGGAACTTTTTCCTTCAACGCTCTTCTTACATTTATTTTAACAATTTTTGCTATAACCAAAGTAATAAGGATTATCAAAATGAAAGTGAATATATCAATTACAGTTATTCCTTTTAATACTTCCATGCCCAATATATCCTTCAGTAGGCCAATTATGTCCATTTAAAACCCCCATTCCATTACAAATTTCTTTTCAAACTTTTTAATCNNAATCCCTTTTGCCAAATATATGTCTATAGCTCTCTTCATATTTTTCGGCTTTCTTTCATTGAAGGCTGTTTCTGCCATCGTCTTTTTCAGAATTTTTAGATACGAATGCATATATGCATACTCATTGTAAAATACTTTCATATCAAATGCTCTGAAAACCATCTTGCTAATTTCTACCCATTCATGATAGTTATTCTCCACCTCCACCTTCATTATTCCCTCATATAGCTTATCTATTTCTGGCACTTCGCCATACACACCGCTTTCCCACCATTTGCAGATAATTCCCTTTTCAGGTGGTCCATAAAGAGCATATTTTGGATTTGTCTTGGTAAAGATGTCTATTCTCTCAATATCTTTTCTGTCCACTAAAAATACGCCTATCTCAAGCGGGAATTTTACATAAAAATCGTGCTTTATGTCAGCTTCTACAATAATTGGTTTATCTAATTTTATAAGAAGGTGTTCAGATACTTCTATTTTTGGCAGATTCACTGGTTCAACAGGGCATACGACTACTTTTCCATCTTCTGCATAAATAAATTTTTCTATCTCTTCGTTTCCTACCTTTCTTCTATAAATCTTTTTTTTGCCTTTTCCCTCTATCTCGATTTCTACATCATTTTCTTTTAACTCAACATTTAGTTCATATGTTCCAAACACAGTAATATAGTACAACTACTATAAAAAACTTATAAAAAAGTTTGTGCTTAACATTATGATGCAGAAAATTCTTTTAGATGAAGAAGAAAATGAAGTAAAGGTGGGTATAATGGCGGACAGTCATGATAATATGGATGCCATTGAAAAAGCTATAAATCTTTTTAATGAAAATAATGTCGATATGGTATTGCACGCAGGTGATATTGTATCACCATTTACTGCAGATATCTTCCGAAATTTGAAGTGCGACATGCTCCTTATATATGGTAATAATGATGGAGATAAATTATATTTAAAAGAAAGATTCAAAAATATAGGAATATTCCACAATGACCCCTACATAGGAAATTTGTATGGAAAGAGCATTGCTGTGACACATCATCCAGAGATAGTGGATGCTTTAGCAATGAAACATGATATTGTTATATATGGTCATACCCATAAAAAAGAATTGAAAAAAGAAAATGCGCTTATCATAAATCCTGGAGAATGTTGTGGATATTTAACAGGAGTGAAAAGCGTTGCAATTCTTTTCCCAAAGAAAATGGTAGCAAGAATAATCGAGCTATAAATTGCAGCAATTTAAACAGCAAATATTTATAACCCTCTTCTATTGAAATAGGATAATGAAAAAAGTTAAAGAAAAGTTAGAGAAAATTGGAGAGAAAGCTATCGAGACATCATTTGCGAGAGAGGCAATTAAAAAAATAAAGCGAAATAGACTATTTAAAATTGTTTATCAAGAAGTAGAAAAATTTATTGCAAAAAAGATGGTTGAAGAAGTGAAGAAAGGGAAGCTCCCGCGCCATATTGCAATAATTATGGATGGAAATAGGAGATATGCATTGAAAGAGGGTATGCCTCCTCACAAAGGGCATGAGGCTGGAAAAGATAAACTCGAAGAAGTTGTTGAATGGTGTCATGAGGTAGGGGTAAGAGTTCTCACTGTATTTGCCTTCTCCACAGATAATTTTAAGAGACCAAAACATGAAATAGAACATCTAATGAAATTATTTGAAGAGGACTTGAGAAAATTGGCAAATGATGAGAGAATTCACAAAAACAGGGTAAGAATAAAAGTTATAGGGCAGATTGATTTACTCCCAGAAAATGTTAAAAAAGCTGCTGAAGAAGTGATGGAAAAAACAAAAGATTATGACAGATATTATTTCAACATAGCAATTGGGTATGGTGGGAGAGAAGAAATAGTAGATGCAATAAGAAGAATTGTAAATGACGTGAAGAATAAAAAGATAGAACCACAAGATATTAATGACGAGACCATTTCTTCTTACCTCTATACATCTCATCTTCCGTTTCCAGATCCAGACCTAGTTTTAAGAACGTCTGGAGAAGAAAGAATTTCAAATTTCCTGCTCTGGCAACTTGCATATTCTGAATTATATTTTACGGATGTGTATTGGCCTGCTTTAAAGAAAACAGATTTCCTAAAGGCGATACAATCCTATCAAAGGAGGCAAAGGAGATATGGAAAATAAAATACCATTCTTACTTTTTATATTCGGTATAATCTTACTTGTTTTAGGATTTCTAAAAGGGGAAGCAGGAGGAGGCATATTTATTATTTTTCCTTTTATTTATGGGACGGGGATTTTTTCAATGATTGGTATAATTTTTATATTTCTCTCCATTTTCCTCTACTTTTTACATCCTTTTAAGGAAATGCAGATTACTGAAGGATATGAGAAAAAAAGTGGTGGTATCATTTTTATTGGCCCTATTCCAATCATTATTTCATCTGATGTTAAACTTGCTTTTTTAGTGCTCATGGCTGTATTCATATTTATGATAATTGCGCTAACGTTAATCATATTTCATTTTGTGAAGTAAAAATCATTACTTTTCATTTACCCATGACAGTAAAATAAATATATACATTTCAGTATTAGTAATGTGAAAAGGAGGAATAAAATGTCAAAATACAGCACAATTTCAATTCCAAAGGAACTGCATTCAGAGATTGAAGAGTTAATCAAGAAGAATCCTGGACTTGGCTATACAAGTGTTGCAGAGTTGTGCAAGGAAGCTATAAGGCTTAGATTATCCGAAATAAGAATGGAACAGCAGGAAAACTATCTGAGCCAGGCTGAAGTAGAAGAAGTACTTAGGATGATAGAGAAAAGCTTGAGAAAAAGGTGAAGCAATGAAAATAGAGATAAAAATCGAGGGAGAAAACATTGGAGAAATTATAAGAGAAGTAAGCAAGATAATAGAGTCAAACAGGGAGGAGATGAGGAAACTAATAAAATTTTTTACTCATGAAACAATGGAAGCAATTGATGATAAAAAAATTTTGGATAGAGGAGCAGATTTATACGTTAAATTGAACAGAGCCATCAACTGGAAATATAGGCAGGAAAAGTAGCATGCTGATTCAGTGTGCAGCTGACTTTCATGGAAGAAAAGAGAGATATGCAAAATTTCTTGAAGGTGTGAAAAAAGAAAAGCCACATCTTATTATTTTGGCTGGAGATTTTGGATATGTAGAAGATAGCATTTTTGATGGAATAAATGTGCCAATTTATGGAGTGGTAGGAAATATGGATGGAGAATTAAATCATTTGAAAAATATAAAATTCATAGACAATAGAGTAGTGGAATTCAGAGGGCTTTTAATTTCGGGAGCTATAAAAGCAATTGAAGTTGATGAAGTTGACATTATCATTTCTCATATTCCTCCATATAAAACAAAAGATAGGGCTTTTTTTGGTATGCATATTGGGGATAAGAAGCTCAGAGAAATAATGAACGAAAAAAAGCCAAAATACATAATATGCGGGCATATTCATGAAGACGCAGGATATGGAAAATTTGGAGGCACTATTGTTGTAAATTGCAGTATTGGAAAAAGAGGGGAGTATACATTGATTGATACTGAAAAGGAAGAAGTTAAAATGGTTGGCTATTTATAATCTCACTTATAGTGCCTTACTTTAATTGCCTCCCCCGCATCGCTTTCAACCATTTCCTCTGCATTCATTTTTGCTACACCTACAGCTCTTAGCTCATCTTCATAAAAAGCTATTGTCTCATCTCCTATTCTTATTCTTTCATCTGCATTTATCACACCAACAGAAAAAATGCTTCCTTTAGGTTTAAAATCTTCAATTTCCACCCAGTAATTTTTTCCCATCTTTTTTCCTCCCGCAAAAGTTAAAGAAAATAATCCTCTTTTTGCAACAAAAGAAGCAAGTTGTTTTTCCTCATAATATATTTTATATTCTGGAAATTTCCCTTTAACTTTGCATCCTCTAAGGAATTTATTTGCAATGTTTCCAAATTGGAAAAGGAGCATAGAGAGAGTATTTTCATATCTCCTTTTTGTATGACTTATTTTCTCAAAATCTTCTGCAATGGCGAGTGACGAAGAAAGTTTCTTTAATGATTCTTCCGATGTTGGATGATTACTGCAAGTATTAATTATTTCAGTATTTAAAGACAACGAAGAAAGCTCTTCGGGCAAATGATTTATAATAACTTCATATTTATTCCTGCGAAGATATTTCTGCAAACTCTTCTCAATCATTTCTATTTCATCTCTATACCACTGTCCAATGGTGGAAATATCATAATGTGCAGAAGGATATGTGTATTCAAGTTCTCTCGGCACAATTGCAAGAGGAGATGTGATAATAACTTCATGAATAGCATATCTATTTTTACAATTTGAAATTATTCTATTGAAAATTTTATGGGATTTTGAAAGCGAATAAGGCTTTTTTGCTGAGCATGGAAGAAGTAAAAGAATTTTTGCAGAATCAGGCTTTTTATATCTATTGAGAACCCTTTCCCTAAATCTCTTTATATCTGGTCTGCTTAAGGAATATAAAGATGAAACAAATTTTTTTCCCGTCAGAGGGTATCGTTTCTCTTGATATTCATAATGCCTGGCGTCCATTAGCCTTATTATAGATGCAAGATGTGGGGAGAGATTAGCTTTTCCCTCCACATATTCCCTTAGCCTTCCCTGCTTTATATATTGAGAAATTTTTATCAGTTCATTCTTCATCACTTCATAATTGTGCATGAGCAAGTCTTCAAATTTTCCAATACCCTTCATGCAGAAAGGACAGCTACACGGATATTCATCAAGTTCTTCAATTAAATGCTCTCCATCAGATGTGAAGTATATTCCTTTCCTGCTTTTCAGAATAATCTGTAAGGAATCAAAAAAATCGATACCACAATATGCAAGAAATGCTAAATTTACAGGAGTAGCTATACCGGGAGCATAAAGAAGCTTATATCCTATTTTCCCCCTAACTTTAACAATACACTCCACAAAATTTTTGGGATTTGAAAAAACCTCTCTTGAATTTGCTAAAACAAATATAAATCCATTTTTCGCTTCCCCTCCTTTTGCAGAAACTATTTCAAAAATGTTTGTATGTGTATTATTCCACGAAAAAGCTTTTTTATGAAATTCTTCAGGAAAGGCATATGGATAAATGAGGCGAGGAGGTATGCAAAATGTGCATTCCTTAGGATAGAAAAAACTTCCACCACTTCCTATATCCTCTCCTAATTTAATTTCTGCAAAGGAAGGAGCTGGCAGGCGGGGAGAGCTATACCAAAATATATTTGGAACCTTTATTTTCTTTCCTTCTATTTCTGCATACCCTGTCCTCGTGTTGCAATCTCTTGCTATTGCCTCAAACTTCACATTTCAATATGCCCGTTTTATTAATTAACTTTTCATAGCTTTTCTGTTTACCCAATAGTCTGGCTCTTCACCATCGAGCACTTTCAATATCTGCTCTGCACAAATTACGCCAGCCCTTATTTGCCCCTCTACTGTTGAAGCTCCTAAATGGGGGGTGAAAACAACATTTTCCAGTTCAAATAAAGGAGATTTTTCTGGCGGTTCTTTTTCATAGACATCGAGCGCCGCGCCTGCTATTTTCTTTTCCTTCAATGCCTCGTATAATGCTTTTTCATCTACTATTCCTCCTCTGGCGCAATTTATTAAGTAAGCGGTAGGCTTCATTAAAGAAAGCATTTTTTCATTTATAAGATGATGAGTCTGTGGGATGTGAGGAATATGCAAGGAAACAAAATCTGCGGTTTTCATTAGCTCTTCTAGGCTATCAACCTTTTTTATTCCATGTCTCTCCATTTCTTCCTTTGAAAGAAAAGGATCATATCCTATAACCTCCATATTAAAGGCTTTAGCATATTTTGCAACAACTTTGCCAATATTGCCGCATCCAACAATGCCAATCACTTTCCCATATAACTCTCTTCCCTTAAGTTGCTTTTTTGCCCATATTCCTTCCTTCATTGTTTTATCAGCCTTTGTAAGATGGCGAGCAAGAGAAATCATATGGCCAATAGTAAGTTCTGCAACAGAAATACTTGCCCCTGTTGGAGAATTCACAACTATTATGCCTTTCTTTGTTGCTTCCTCAACGTCAATGTTGTCTACTCCAACACCTGCTCTGCCTATAACTTTTAGCCTTTCTGCCGCCTGTATAATATCTTTCGTAACTTTTGTTGCGCTTCTAACCATTAAAGCGTCATAGTTTCCAATCTCTTTTTTAAGCTCCTCTCCTCTCAATTCCTGAAAAACAACTTCGTGTTTTTCCTTCAGCTTATTCATTGCTTCTTCAGCAATTTCATCCGTTACAAGTATTTTCATTTTCTCACCTATCCGTAATAAAAATTTTTTTTAAATTACTTATCCTTCCAAGATTTATTCCTTCTAAAAGATATACATATGCGTTGTCAAAATCCATTATTTTTTCCAGTGGTCCAGCAATTTCATCTCTATTAACAGCAATTCCTCCACAAAGAGGATTAAAAGCAGGCATTATAATAAACTCCATTTTTTCATTTCCCTTTTCATATCTCTCCAAAAATTCTTTTTTCTTGAATTTTCCCCTCACCCAGCACGGCTTTAAATATGAATATCCTACTTTCGTTTTTATTTCAACGTGTGGATGAATATGTCCAATAGCAAGGAGGCGAGCGTCCATAATGTCTTCAGAAGGCCATGCATGCCCGTGTGCAAATGCAACGTCTCCAAATTTTATCCCTTCAGAACCAAAAATTCTCGCTTTTTTACTTCTGAGCAATCCATCATGATTGCCCCTTACAACAAAAACATCCACAATTTCATCTAGTTTTTTTAAAAAATAGCTGGCTTCCTTGCCTCCTTTATTCATAATTTCCTTTCCTTGGCTTGCAGTTATGATATGCTTTACATCTCCCAAAATAACCAATTTTTCTGCTCTCTGTCTCTTGAGTAAATTTTCAATTTTATCAAGTAAAGAAGAAGTTTGAGAAGGAATGTGCACTCCTTGCAGAGCATATTCATATTCTATTCCTATATGCAAATCTGCAATTACAATTGCCTTTTCTTGTGGCAGATAAAGAGCTCTTTCATTATATATTGGAAATATCATCTTTATCCCAATATTGAGGGAGCTAAGCAATTTAAAGGAAGAGAAATCTTCCATATAATAGTTGCCTTCTTCATAATGCTGTAGTTGTTATCCTTATAAATAAGTTGTTGGAAGTATTTTGTATCAAAAATTAGTAAATCATCAATTTCAATTTTATTCTAGCTCACTTTCAGTATCTCCGAAAGTAAAAATTTTAGAAAAAATTAAGCCCTGGGGATAATCCTATCCAAGGAGGAGGATAGGATGTCAAGCCCCAGG
>VBQI01000007.1 GCA_008297865.1 Thermoplasmata archaeon | reverse complement strand
AACTATTCTGATTGCTTCAGCTTTTGTTCTCTCTCTTTCCATTTTAGAAATTTTTGCTGTACTTGGAGAAATCCATCAACATATCAGCAAAATAAGAAGAAGAGAAATCTTGGAAGAAAAATTAAGAAAAGTGGCTAGAAAGATAGAAAAGCCAACTGTGAGAAAGATAATTGATGAATTCATGACGAAATATCCAGAAGAGTACAGTATAAGTGAAGTATATCATGTTGCATGTGATTTAATGTTTGAATTAAGGAAGAAGTGAGTAATATTTTTCAATTAAATGGCGGAGGGTGATTTCTCCCACAATTCTTTCTCCCTCAACAACAGGAAGTCTTCTAACATTACTTTCTTTCATTTTAACGATAATATCTGATATTTTGTCCTCCTTACTGCATGAAATTACTTTTTTTGTTGAAAATTCGCCTGCCCTAATATTCTCATTAAATTTTTCAAATAAATTAAGAATATCATGCTCTGTTATCACCCCTTTAATTTTCATATTTTCTCTGTTATCTATAACCCATACATATCCTCTAGAAGTTAAAATAATCAAAACAGTTTTTATATCCGTATTTTCTTCAACCAGTGGAAGATCCCATAAATGAGAATGCATTACATCTCTCACTTTCGATTCATAAAATTCTTTCATGAAGCTATATTGGAAACCGTTTAAAATCTATTCGATGCTTAAGGAAGCTTCCTTTTTAGCAACCAACAATTTTGTTTTTATTACAGCATCAGGATTTAAAGACATGCTATCTATCCCTTTTTCCACTAACAACTCTGCAAACTCTGGAAAATCTGATGGGGCTTGTCCACATATCCCTACTTTTTTACCATATTTTTTTGCAACATTTATCAGTTCCTCTATCATCTTTTTTACAGCTTCGTTTCTTTCATCAAAAAGATGAGCAACTAAGCTCGAGTCTCTATCTATTCCAAGAATGAGCTGGGTTAAATCGTTCGAGCCTATGGAGAAGCCATCAAACAGTTGTGCAAACTCTTCAGCCATAATAATGTTTGAAGGAACTTCACACATAACATATACTTCTACATCGCTTCTTTTCAAACCGAATTCTTCCATAGTATCCAACACCTTTGCGCCTTCTTCGGGCGTCCTGCAAAATGGAATCATTACTTTTACATTTTTTAGCCCCATTTCTTCCCTAACCTTTTTGATTGCTTTACATTCCAATCCAAATGCTTCCTTGAATTTTTTATCATAGTAGCGTGATGCGCCTCTCCATCCGATCATTGGGTTGTTTTCTAATGGTTCATATAAATCCCCTCCTACCAAACTTGCATATTCATTTGTTTTAAAGTCAGAGAATCTTACTATGACATCATTGGGATAAAAAGCTGCTGCTATTTTTGCAATTCCCATGGCAAGTTGGTCTACATAAAATTCTTGCTTATCTTCATACATTCTAGTTCTTTCTTCTATTTCTTTCACAATTTCTCTAATTTTAATCTCACGAGCCACCTTTAGCCTATCATATTCGACTAAGGCCATTGGATGAACTCCTATATGGGAGCTTATTATAAATTCAACTCTTGCCAGACCAACGCCATCATTTGGGATTTGAGCCAAGAGAAACGCTTTTTCTGGAATTGCAACATTCATCATTATCTTTGTTTTTGTTTTCGGCACACTATCAAGAGAAATTTCTTCTTCTTCAAATCTCAAAAGCCCCTTATATACTCTTCCTATTCCTTCTGAACAATCTACTGTTATTTCATCTCCATCCTTTATTACTTCTGTCGCAATTTTTGTTCCAATAACAGCTGGTATGCCGAGTTCCCTGCTTACTATGGCAGCATGACATGTTCTTCCACCCCTATTTGTGACTATTGCAGAGGCAATTTTCATTATTGGCTCCCAGTCTGGATCTGTCATATCTGCAACTAATACATCTCCTTCTTTGAATTCTTCAAGTTCATCTATGTTCCTAACTATGCGCGCAATCCCCCTCCCAATTTTACTCCCAATTGCTTCTCCTTCAACAATTATCTCTCCCTTTTCTATAAGCTTGTAGACAGAGAAAGAGGTGCGGCGTGAATGAACTGTTTCTGGCCTTGCTTGGAGTATAAATAAATCGTTAGATATGCCGTCTTTTGCCCATTCAATATCCATAGGCATTCCATAATGCTTTTCTATCTCGATAGCCCATTTGGCGAGGAGCAAAATTTCATCATCGTTTAAAATGAATTTATCTGTCAAATGTCCAGGAACATCTTTCTCAATTATTCCTCTTTCACCATATACAAGCATTTTATTTTTTGCTCCCAATTTTTTCTCGATGATGGCTTTATATCCTTTCTCAAGAGTCTTTTTAAATACATAAAAAGCATCTGGATTGACTGCACCCCTTACAACGAGCTCTCCAAGTCCCCAAGAGCCAGTTATATATACAGCATCTTTAAAACCAGTTTCAGGATCTATAGTAAATATTACACCTGAGCAGGCTAAATCTGCCCTCACCATTTTTTGCACGCCTATAGAAAGATATATGTCTAAGTGACTGAATCCATGGTCTTCTCTGTATGAAATTGCTCTATCAGTAAAAAGAGAGGCATAACATTTTGTTATTGCTTCCATTAATTGCTTCTCTCCTCTTACGTTGAGATATGTATCATATTGTCCTGCGAAACTTGCAGTTGGCAAATCTTCCGCAGTCCCACTGCTCCTCACTGCAACATCTACATTTTTTCCATAAATTTCTTCAAGCTTTTTATATGCATCACTTATTTCCTTTTTCAGTTCTTCTGGTAGCTCTACACTCAGAATTAATTCTCTAATGTATCTTCCTCTTTTTCTTAACTCTTTCAGATTATTTTTATCTAATCCTTTAAGTACCTCCTTTATTTTCTCGCCCAATCCACCAGATTCCAAAAAAAATTTATGGGCAGAGGCAGAAATTGCAAAACCATCAGGTACTCTTATTCCTTTTTCAGATAAATTCCTATATAGTTCACCGAGGGAAGCATTTTTCCCTCCAAAAAGATTAATTTCATTTTTATCAATTTCATTTAACCATTTAATAAATACCATAAATGAATAACTCTTGCTCTTATAAAATTTTTTAAGTTCATAAAATATGCTAAATTATGAAATTACTAAGTCTTTTAATCATGTTTTTATTGTCTCTAAACAACTTTCATCTTTGTGATATGTCCTTGGAAGATGATGCTTTTCATTCCGATGTCAGGCTTCATATTGAAACATGGTATTTTGAGGCAATTTTTGAGGATAATGAGAGCATTGTTTTTATGATCACGAGTATTTCAAATGGGAGCAAAGGAATTTTGATGGTTGGTATGCATTTTTATGGAGATGGGAAAATTTTATATGAGGGAAGAAAAATTTTTCATTCTTTTTTCCTTTCCAGCAAAATACCCCTCATTATAGCAGATGGAAAGGAGATGATGAGGGGATACTTAAATGAAAAGCGAAAGTTGTGCTATAACATTTCCTTTTTTGATAATGGACATGGCTTCCAACTTTTATTTGAAAATACAACAAAAGGATGGAGAACCAATGAAAAGAAATTATGGGTGGCTATTCCAAATATGAAAGTTGAAGGAAAAATTGTTATGGGAAAAGAGAAAGAAGTTGAAGGAAAAGGATATCATGACCACAACATATTTTTCTTTTTGAGTCCATTTATTAGCAGAGGTTATTTCGATGGAAAAATTATGATGAACAATTTGTCAATTGTATGGGCAAAATTGTTAAAGAGTAGGTTTAGTAGCAAAAATTTCATTGTATGGAGCGCCGAAGACTATGAACTTATATCTAAAAATGTATCGATAGTTGGAAAAGACTATATAATTGAGCATGGAAAACCAATACCAACCAGCTTTCTGATTTCAGTAAATAGGAAAAATTTTAGCTTAAATATCACTTTGAAAGCTAAAGCAATACATTTCATTCGTTTGCCATTCGTTTATTATTGGAGATACCATGTAATTGCGGAAGGAGAAGCCAAAATAGAAGATAAGAAGATCGTCATAGAAAGTTTTGACATTATGGAATACATGCTTTTTAATCTTGTATAACTATAACATGTCACCCAACATTATATAAATTCGTTTATAATTTCATCACATGCAGGCAGTGATACTTGCGGGAGGCTATGGAACGAGGCTTGCTCCCTTAACATATACAAAAGCAAAGCCAATGTTACCCTTGCTGAACAAACCAATGATTTGCTACATAATAGATGCTCTCCCATCTGGAACAGAAATCATTGTCGCATCAAATTATAGAAATGACGAAATCGAGGAATATTTTGAAGAAAATGGAATAAACGCAATAATTAATAATGAGCCACAGCCATTAGGCACTGGGGGAGCTGTAAAATATGCAGAAAAATATATAGATGGAACATTCTTGGTTTTAAACAGTGATATTATTTCTTCTTTAAATTTTAGAAAGTTTATTCAGTACCATATGAAGAAAGAAGCCATCGTTACCATATCATTATGGCCAGTTAAAAATGTCGAAGAATTTGGTGTGGTTGATATTCTTTCAGATGGTCGAATTAGGAAATTTGTTGAAAAGCCTTCCAAGGAGCAGGCACCCTCGAATCTCATTAATGCGGGTGCATACTGTATGGAATATGAGGTGTTGGATTATATCTCGCCAAATAAATTTGTTTCTATGGAAATGGATATTTTTCCAAAAATCATTGACGATGGAAAGCCATTTTATGGCTATACTTTCAATGGCTATTGGATTGATGTTGGAAGATTTTTGAGCTATATAGAAGCAACAAAGATTTTGCTTAAGGAGAAAGGGTTGAAATATTTGGTTGGAGAAAATTGTAAAGTAAGCGGTGTACTCAAAACTTCAACCTTAGGAAATAACTGCGAGGTTGGAAAAAATGCACTGGTAAAGAATTGTATAGTTTACGATAATTGTAAAATTGGAGAAAATGTGGAAATGGAGAATTGCATCATTGCAGAAAATTGTGTGATAGAGGAGAATGTAAGGTTGAAAGATGTTGTTGTGGGAGAGGAGGAGAGAATAGAAAAAAATGCAATTATTGAAAATAAGAAGATATGGAGCAAACCCCTGCCGGAAGGTTATCCCAAAAAACAAATTGGAAATCCATTGAAGAGGAGGAAATAATTTTAATACCCCTTTTCAATACATGCTCGTAAATGATTGAAGAAATCAGGAAAGTAAAGGAAGTAGAGAGCGAAAGCATCGATAGAATAGAGAAAGCAAAAAAGGAGGCGGAATGGATTTTGAAGAAGGCAAGGGAGAAAGGAGAAAAAGAAAAGGAAAAAATCATTGAAAAAACCAGAGAAAAAATTAATGAAGATATAAAGAAGGTGGAAGAAGAAGCCAAAAAAGAGGCAGAAAAAATAGAAAAGCAAGGAAAAAAAGAGGCGGAAATTTTAAAGGAGAAAATAAAAAATAAAATAGCAGTTGTTGTCCAGAAAATAGTTGAAGAAATTGTGGGATAAAATGTTATTCCCTTCAGAGATGAGCAAAGTTTCAATACTTATTCATAAAGGAGATAGTCCTAAGCTTATTAAAGCATTGCATGAAAGTGGACTTGTTGAAATAGAAAAAGTTTCTTATAAAGATGTTTCAGAAGGGAAAATGCATCCTGAAGTAGCTACATTAGCAAACTATGAGTTAAGGTTGAGCAGGATAATAGAGATACTAAAAAGCTATTGGAAGGAGGAGAGGAGAAGATTCTCCTTCAGGAAAGGGGAGAAGAAAAAGGTTAGAAAAAGAGAAATGGGGGATATAATAAATGATGCAGAGAAGATACTTTCAGAAATAGAAGAAAGTGTGTTGCAAAAAGAGAGAGAAATAAATGAAATAGAGGGAAAAATAGAAAATTTGGAGGAGAAATTAAGGAAACTAGAATACGTATCTATGTTTGATATAGATATTTCATGGCTTGGCAAATCAAAATATTTAATAGTAAAATTTGGTATATGTACAGATTTAGAATCTTTGAAGGTTGACAAAGAAGTTCATTTTTATTCCAAAAGGATAGGAAAAAAGAAAGAAAATTTATGGGCTGTTTTAATTGTAGCTCCTTTGTCACTTGAAGAAAAACTTGCAAGAATAAAAAATTTTGAGGAAATTTTTATAGAAGGAGAGGGGATGGCAAAGGAGCTTTTAAAGGAACTAAAAAAGGAAATAAGGAAAGAAGAAGAAAAGAAGAAGAGCATTGAAAGTGAGCTAGCGAACATTTACAAGAAGAGGAAAATTGATTTGTTTGCAATAAGAGAAGAGATACAAATTGAGAAGGAAAGAAGAGAAATTTATAATAAGTTTGGAGAGACAAATTATACCTACCTTATAGAAGGATGGTGTCTCGCAGAAGATTCTGAAAAAGTAAAAGAAATAGTTGAAGATATTACTGGAAGAAATGCCGTTATTTCTGTAGAAAAAGCAAAAAGAAATCCAGATTCTCCTCCTATTCATTTGAAAAATCCAAAATGGGCTAAACCATTTGAAACATTTCTTGAGTTATTTGCTCTCCCAAAATATAACGAAGTTAATCCAACCTTATTTTTAGGTATTTCTTTCATAATTTTCTTTTCAGTTATGCTCGGAGATGCAGGTTATGGTGTAGTAATATTTATTTTGTCTCTCATTGCCTATATAAAATTTAAAGAAAGTCATTTTATAAGGACATGGTCTTTTCTTGGAATATGGCTTGGTTTTGGAAATATCATAACTGGATTTATTTTCAACAGCTTTTTTGGGGATTTTATACCTCGTTTCATTTATGGGAATCCGGAGAAATTGCTATATAACTTTAACTTTTTAGGAATTAGTCTTCCAATTGATGCCATTCATAAGCCTGTTCTTATACTTGCAATAGCCTTGACACTTGGTTTAGCCCACTTAAATCTAGGTTTTATTTTGGGAGTATATCAGAATGCAGCAAGAGGGCATATAAGAAAAATATTTGGCGAGCAAATTCCATGGTTTTTACTCGAAATTGGAGGAGGCATGTTAATAGGCGAAGCACTACTCGACTTATGGCAACTTAATATCGTTATGAAAGCTATCGCAATTCTATTTACTATAATAGGCATAATTTCTCTTTTCAGGAGAGCTGGAGCTCTTGGTTTCTTTGAACTTACTGGCTTCTTAGGAGATTGGCTCTCATATGCGAGGCTACTTGCATTAGGCTTGGCAACTGCAGGGATGGCTCTAGCTTTTAATATAGTTGCTCAATTAATTCCAAGTATAGTTCCATATATAGGAATTATTTTGGTTCCAATCATACTCATTTTTGCCCATTTTGCAAATCTGCTTATACAATCGTTAGGGGCCGCCATCCATGCATTGCGCCTCCAATATGTTGAATTTTTCAATAGATTTTACGAGGGAGGAGGAAAGAAATTTATCCCATTCCGTGTTAGTAGAAAATATACGGAGGAAATAAAATGAAAGCGAAATGGAGAATGTTAGTTGTTGGGGCTATGTTGCTAATGGCATTGCCATTTGCAATGGCACAGGAAGAGAACACCGATACAATAAAAACAGACATTATAATGGGATGCATGATAGCCATAGCTATAACAGGAATAGCATCTGCAATTGGTTTGACACTTGCAGGAACTTCAGCAGTGGCAGTAACTGCAGAAAAGCCAGAGCTTTTTGGCAGGTTGCTTGTATTGCAAGTGTTGCCAATGACACAATCTGTCTATGGTCTGCTGACTGCAATATTGCTTATGATGGGTGCTGGCCTTCTTGGAGGTGGTGGAGCGGAGTTGACAACATTAATGGGAAGCGGGGCAGTGCTAATTGGGATAATAGTTGGCTTGACCGGTTTATCAGCTATAAATCAAGGAATGGTGGCTTCTGCTAGCATCGCATCTGTAGGTAGAAATCCAGATGTGGCAGCGAGAGGCATAATATTTACCGTGATGCCAGAAACAATAGCCATCTTTGGATTGCTTGTTGCAATATTGCTTATGACAGGCTTGGGCTTGCTATGAGAGAATGGCATTAGAAGAGCTTATACATAGAATAAAGGAAGAGGCAGAGAAAGAGATAGAGGAAATTATACAGAGAGCTGAGGAAGAGGCAAAGAGAATCATAGAAGAGGAAAAGGAGAAAGGAAGGAAAGAAGCAGAGAAAATAGAAAAGCAAGGAAAGAAGGAGGCAGAGAGACTGAAAGAAAAAATACTTGCTTCTGCAAGAAGAAAGGCAAAAGCTTACATTATTCAGGCAAAGGAAGAAATTATTAATGAATGTTTCAATGAAATAGCAAATAAACTTCGTAAAATGGATGGAAAAAGCTATGAAAAATTCATGGAGAAAAAATTAAAGGAAGCAATAAAGGAAATAGAAGATGGATACATCGTCTCTACGAGAAAAGAAGATGAAAAGATTGCAAAGAAGCTTGGACTGGAGGTAAAGGGAAAAACAGAGGGTATAGGAGGAGTTATACTGAAAAGCAGAGATGGGAGGAAAGAAATGGATTTGACATTTGATTTCATGCTTGAAAAAGAGAGGGAGGAAATAAGAATAAAGATAGCAGAAAAATTATTTGGTGAAAAATGATAGCAGAGCTGTTTGTTGCAGTGATAGGCATTGGTGTTGCCATTCGCGTGCTTCCTTCTATTATTTTACTCTCCCAATTTTCATATCCAAATGCAAAATTCAGTGCAATTGAGCCGGTATTTCTAAGGGAAAAAGAAATTGCAAGACTTCTTGAAAGCAAGAATTTGGAAGAATTAAAGAACAATGTAATAAGTAAAGATTTTATTTTAGAAGGAGAAGAGGCAAGAGAATTGCAAAAAAGCATTGAAGAATCTCACAAGAAAATCATTTTAATGGCTATAGAAGATTCCCCAAAGAAAGTGCAATCATTCTATGAAATGTGGATAAAAAAAATGGACGCAGAAAAGCTCAAAGAGGCAATAAGGAATATAATTGAGGACAGAGAAATAGAAGTAGAGCCTACAAGTATCGAAATGAAAGAGCTTATAGAAAGGCTGAGGAAAGTTGAACAAGCGGAAGTTGAGAGAGTATTGAAAGAATATGGGTATCTCATTTCACTAGAAATGCCAATTGAAGAAATAGAGAAAGAGATAGATAAAAAAATAATAGAAGATTTCAAACAACTAACCTTGCCCAAATCGTGCAAGAAGGCTATAGAAAAATTTGTTGGTACATGGATAGATATTTTAAACATAAAGACTATTTTACGAGGAAAACACTATGGGATGGAAGCCATAGACATAATTGAAGGAGGGTGGGAGGTGTCGAAATGGAAGATAGAAGAGTTACTTAAAGTTGATTACATTCCAGAGATCATTTCTTTGCTTGAAGGAACTTCATATTACCCGGCGTTAAGAGATGCAATTACAGATTTTGAAAAAGAAGGGGTTATTGCTTTGGAAAGGGCATTAGATAAATATCTTCTGCAGGCGGTTGGCATGATTGCAAATGAATACCCTCTAAGCATAGGACCTGGCATAAGGTTTATGGTGGAAAAAGAGACAGAGGCAAGGAATTTGAAGGCTGTTGCAAAAGCGGTAGCTGAAGAAATGCCCGAAGAAGCGTGGAAAGTTGTGGTGGTTATATGAAGGTAGGAGTTATAGGTGATGAAGATACAATTGCCCTGCTGAAACTGGCTGGGGCGAGCAAATTTGCAAGCAATATAGAAAAATTCGATGAAATGGTAAGAGATGAGGAGTTGGCAATTTTAGTTATAACTGATGAATTTGCTGAAAAATTGAGAGAGAAAATTGTTATGCACCGCTTGCAAAAAGAATTTCCATTTATTGTTGAAATACCTGGAAAGAAGAAGGTGGAAAAAGAAGATACAATAAAAAAGATAATTGTTAGAGCAGTTGGAGTAGAGGTTGGATAAAATGAAAGGAAAAATAATAAATGTTGCTGGGCCTGTAGTGAAGGCAAAGGAAATGAAAGGAGCAAAGATGTATGACTTGGTGAAGGTTGGCGAAGAGAAGCTTATTGGAGAAATAATTGAGCTGAAAGAAGATAGGGCAACTATACAGGTATATGAAGATACTACTGGAATCAAGCCTGGAGATGTTGTAGTAAATACAGGCATGCCTTTAGCAGTTGAGCTTGCTCCAGGCTTACTCACTTCAATTTACGATGGCATTCAGCGCCCATTGCCTAAAATAATGGAAAAGGCTGGGGATTTTATTACACGTGGTATAGAGATTCCTGCAGTTAATAGGAAGAAGAAATGGGAATTTGTGCCAACTGTAAAGGAAAAGGAAAAAGTGGGGAGAGGAGATATTATTGGTGTTGTTAAAGAAACACCCATCGTCGAGCATCGCATAATGATTCCATTGGATATTGAAAAGGGGGTTGTTGAAAATGTTGAAGAAGGGAAATTCACCGTCGAAGAACCCATTGCAACAATAAAAACAAATGGACAAAGCAAGGAAATCTGCATGCTTCAAAAGTGGCCAGTAAGGAGACAGCGCCCATTTAAAGAAAAGCTTCCTCCAACACTGCCCTTAATAACGGGACAGCGTGTTTTTGACACCTTCTTCCCAATGGCAAAAGGTGGAACAGGAGCCATTCCCGGAGGTTTTGGAACTGGCAAAACAGTTTCACAACATCAGCTTGCAAGATGGAGCGATGCAGATATTGTTATCTATATAGGATGTGGAGAGCGTGGCAATGAAATGACGGAAGTACTCAGAGATTTCCCAAAGCTTAAAGATCCAAAAACAGGAAGGCCACTGATGGAAAGAACAATACTCATAGCCAACACATCTAACATGCCTGTTGCGGCAAGAGAGGCAAGTGTTTATACTGGAATTGCCCTTGCTGAATATTACCGAGACATGGGATATGATATTGCTTTAATGGCAGACTCGACCAGCAGATGGGCAGAAGCATTGAGAGAGATTTCAGGAAGGCTGGAGGAAATGCCTGGCGAAGAAGGTTATCCTGCTTATCTGGCATCGCGTTTAGCAGAATTCTATGAAAGAGCTGGAAGGGTAAAGGTGATAAGCAATCAAAATAGAGAGGGCTCTATTTCCGTTGTAGGAGCAGTTTCTCCACCTGGTGGAGACTTTTCTGAGCCAGTTACTCAAAATACTCTGCGTATAGTAAAGGTATTCTGGGCTTTAGATGCAGATTTGGCGGATCGCCGTCATTTCCCTGCAATAAATTGGCTTCGCTCCTATTCTCTTTACTTGGACAGGGTAAAGGAGTGGTGGGAGAAAAATGTTGGAAAAGACTGGCTCGATTTGAGGAATGAGGCAATGGCTTTGCTTCAGAAAGAAGAGGAGCTACAAGAAATTATCCGCCTTGTTGGTCCAGACGCTTTGCCACCAATAGACAGGGTTATACTTGAAGGAGCTCGCATTATAAGAGAAGATTTTCTACAGCAAAACGCATATCATGAGGTTGACACATATTGCCCATATAAGAAGCAATATGAAATGCTCCGCATAATGCTAAAGTTTTATCGTTTAATGAGAGATTGTATAGAGAAGGGTATTGAATTTGAGAAATTAAAGAATTTAAAGAGCAGAGAGATGATAGCAAGAATGGCTACTACTCCAAATGAAGAATGGGAGGAAAGATTTGAGGAAATAGAAAAGAAAATGGAAGAAGAAATCAGGAGGCTGAAATAATGGAAGGGGTAAAGTATTCGACAGTAAGTGAAATAGCTGGTCCATTGCTGATTGTAGAAGGAATAAGAGAAGTGGGTTATGGTGAAATTGTTAAAATAGAAAGTGGTGGAGAAGAAAGACTTGGACAAGTTTTAGAGGCTGCGGAAGGAAAGGCTGTTATACAAGTTTTTGAAGGAACAAGAGGCTTGGATACAAAAAGTACATCAGTTACTTTCACAGGAAGACCAATGGAAATAGGTGTGAGTGTGGAAATGCTTGGCAGAGTTTTTGATGGAATGTCCCGCCCTATAGATGGCTCCCCAGACCCAATTCCAGAGGATGTCAGAAATGTAAATGGATTCCCAATGAATCCGTCTGCAAGAGAATACCCTCGTGATCCAATACAAACAGGTATTTCCACCATAGACGGAATGAACACGCTTGTAAGAGGACAAAAATTGCCAATATTTAGCGGTGCTGGCTTACCTCACAATGAGCTTGCCGCCCAAATAGCAAGGCAAGCTAAGGTAACTGGACAAGAGGAATTTGCTGTCATTTTTTGTGCAATGGGAATTACAGCTGAAGAAGCAGATTTCTTTATGAAAGATTTTGAGGAGACCGGGGCGATAGAAAGGAGTGTTTTGTTCCTAAATCTGGCAAATGACCCAGCGATTGAACGCTTGATTGCCCCAAAAGTTGCATTGACGACGGCAGAATATCTGGCATTTGATAAGGGAATGCACGTTTTGGTTATTCTAACAGATATGACAAATTATGCAGAAGCTTTGAGGGAAATTTCTGCAGCCCGCGAAGAAGTTCCTGGAAGACGTGGTTATCCCGGCTACATGTATACAGATTTGGCTCAAAATTATGAGAGAGCTGGAAGAATACGTGGCAAGGAAGGCTCAATTACTCAAATTCCAATTTTGACAATGCCAGACGATGATATTACGCATCCTATTCCTGACTTAACTGGTTATATTACAGAAGGGCAAATTGTTTTATCTAGAGAATTGCATAACAAAGGAATATATCCTCCTGTTGCAGTTTTGCCTTCATTATCAAGGCTGATGGCAGAAGGCATAGGAGAGGGGAGGACAAGAGAAGACCATCATCAACTTTCAAATCAACTATATGCTGCATATGCAGAAGGCTGTGATTTAAGAGATTTAGTTGCTGTTGTAGGAGAAGAAGCGTTAACTGAGAGAGACAAAAGATATTTGGAATTTGCAGACGAATTTGAGCATAAATTTGTAAGGCAAGGGAGAGATGAAGACAGAACTTTTGAAGAAACTCTTAATCTTGGATGGGAACTTCTTTCAGCTCTTCCAAAGAGTGAGTTAAAGAAGATAGATGAGAAGTACATAGAGAAGTATTACAGAGGTTAAAATGGCAAAAAAAGTGCTTGAAGGAGTAAAGCCAACGCGCATGGAACTTCTGCAAATGAGAAAAAGGAAAGCTTTGGCAATGAAAGGTCATCAACTTTTATCGGAAAAAAGAGATGCCCTTGTCTCATCTTTCTTTGATTTAATAAGGAAAAGGAAAGAAAAGAGGGAAGAAGCTGAGGGAATTATTAATGAAGCGTTCAAGACGCTTGCAAGAGCAGAAATGGTTATGGGTGAAGAAAAAGTAAGACAAATGGCTGATAAAATTTCCAAAGAAAGGGAAATAAAAGTAAGCAAGAAAAATGTAATGGGTGTGACAACTCCACAGTTTGAAATTGGGGAAGCAATGCCGTTATCATACAGTGTTTTTTCAACTTTTTCAGAATTTGATGAGAGCGTTAGAAAGGCAAGAGAAGCCTTGAATAAAATCGTTGAACTCGCAGAAGCAGAGGGTAGCATTCAAATGCTTGGGAGAGAAATAGAAAAAACAAAGAGAAGAGTAAATGCTTTAGAATATATCTTTATTCCCCGTTTAGTTGCTACCATTTCTTATATAGAAAGACAGCTTGAAGAGAGGGAGAGGGAAGATTTTTTCAGAAGGAAAAGGATAAAGGCATTACTTGAACAGCATGAAGCTTGAAGAAGACGAAATTTTAGGACAATTCTTTAATACACCAGAAAAAAGGGCAAAATGGATGAGAAGAATAGTCTATATTTATCTCATATGGCTTATTTTTTTAATAGTCGGACTAACAATTGTTCTTTTCTATTATTTGAAGTTATAAATGCTACTATACTTCCCTCCACATCTCTTCGAGTTTTCTCTTTGACAGCAAAACATAGTCCTTGTCTGCAAAAATTTCAAGGGTTATGGTGCCATCATAATATCTTTTTAGTTCTTTTATAACATCCCGCCATTTTATTTTTCCCACACCGATGGGCAAATGTAAATCTTCCTTTCCAAAATTATCATGAATATGAATGTGCTTTATTTTCGCATGGAGTTTTCTTATGAATTTACATGCATCTCTTCCATACAATGAAACATGACCTATATCTAAATGGAAGTGCAATTTTGGCAAAGCCTGTAAAATTTTTACAACATTTGTATAGTTATCAAGCTCCCCCACACCGCTTTCATACATCAGCTTTATGTTATATTTTTCCGCTTCTTCAATTAGCAAGGCTAAGCTTTCTATCTGCATTTGTAGTCCTTCTTTTGCATCGAATATGGAAGGAGGCCAGTTTGCATGGACTGTAACATATTCTGCACCCAGTTTTTCGAATGCTTTAAAGCATTTGCTGGCTTCTTCTATCGCAACTAAGCGTATTTCTTCTATTGGAGAAGCGAAGGGAAGGTAGTATGCAGTATGCCCGACTATTTCCAAGTTGTATTCATGCAGTCTTTTTCTTATTTCTTTCAAGTCAATTTTATTATAATATGCCCTGTCTGGTTCCATAAAAAAATCGATGAAGTCAAAATGTTGAGCAATCCATTTTATTTCTTTCATAACATCCTTTCTTGGGTTGTTGGGATAACCGAGTTTCATGAGTTGAATGAAGGGAAGGTATATATTCATTTTTCGTTAATATTTTTCTTGACAGTGCCATTTTACTTCATCTCAATTTTTTTATATTATCATTTCATTTTCTCTCATGAAAGTACTTGTGACAGGGGGAGCAGGCTTTATAGGAAGTCATTTAATAGATGCATTAATTGTAAAAGGATATGAAGTGAAATGCATAGATAACTTTTCTTCTGGGAGAAAAGAATTCATTGAAAGAAATTTAGATAGAATAGAGTTAATAGAAGGGGATTTATTAAATATTGAAGATGCTAGAAAATCATTGAAGAATTGCGATATAGTCTTCCATCTTGCAGCAAATCCAGATGTTAGAGTAGGTGCGATAAACACAAAAACTCATTTTGATAATAATATTGTTGCGACCTATAATCTTTTGGAAGGGATGAAGGAAGAAGGAGTAAAGAAGATCGCATTCACATCTTCTTCAACAGTTTATGGAGAGGCAGAAGTCATGCCCACTCCAGAAAATTATGCCCCACTTATCCCAATCTCTCTTTATGGTGCTTCAAAACTTGCTGCTGAGGCTCTAATTTGTGCATATTGCCATACCTTTGACATGGAAGCATTGATATATAGATTTGCAAATGTTGTTGGTCCTCGTAGCACGCATGGCGTAATATATGATTTTATAAGAAAGCTGAAAGCGAATCCAAGGGAACTCGAAATTTTAGGAGACGGCAGGCAAAAGAAATCATATCTTTATATAGATGATTGTATAGATGCAATGCTTTTTACAATGGAGAAAGCAAGGCAAAAAGTAGAGATTTATAATATTGGTTCAGAAGACTGGGTAGAAGTTAGAGAAATAGCAGATATAGTCAGTCAAGAAATGGGGGTGACACCAGAATATAAATTTACTGGTGGTATAGATGGAAGAGGGTGGAAAGGAGATGTGAAACTAATGAGGCTTGATATAAGCAAGCTAAAGGACTTAGGATGGAAACCAAAGTATGGAAGCAAGGAAGCTATACGTCTTACTGCAAAATGGCTACTTAAGAAAATTGAAGACACCAAGCCATGATAGAATAAATAGAGTTGTTGTAATCGTTGAGCCTGTAAGTACGATAGCAACCGCCTTTTTTGCCTTCACGCCTAAGAGGCGGGCAATTATGGGGGTGCTTATTCCTCCACTCCCCTGAAAAGGAATTATCATAAAAATAACCAAGCTTAAAGTGATTAACTTTTTTCTTTTGAATCCTTCAGCCTTTTTTTGAAGCCATACATACCCTCTGCTAAGCAACGGGATGTGATTTATAATGAATTCGACAAACCACCAGTTGTATGCAACGATAGAAGCACATATAACATCCATTATAACAATTGTACTTCCTACTATCCATGGTGGGATTTGTGCACCTAGCATCAAAGGTATTATCGATTCTTTTCCAGCTGGAGGAATGAAATATGCTATAGTGAGAGCACCATATTTTGCTTCCAGTTCCACTGGCAGATAGTCAAATACAAAAACGAAGTAAAAAGCTATTGTTAGGAAAGGAGTTGCTAATATCAAAAATTTATATAAATGAGCCAAATTATTTTTTACCTTATGCAGTTGTTCATATGCTTCATTTATCATTTTTGGTATTTTCATTTTCCTCCCTTTTCATTTCTTCATATGCTTTATCAATAATATTTTTTATAGTTTGATATACTTCGTCTAAGCTAACTTCCTTTCCAGTTACTCTACTCAGCAGGCTTGCGAGCCTGTTTGCAGTTCTTGCAAAAATGAGCCAGAACGCAAAGAGCATTCCCCAAGTGAAGGCAAGCAATGCAGTTAACAGCAGTAATAAATAATTCATTGTTGTGTAAGCTAAACCCATTAAAAATAATTTCCCATAAGAGATGAAATGATAATAAAGTTTATATGTAAAATGCAATATTGTGTAGGGATTAGAATGAATGAGGAAGAGATAAAAAAAGAAAAGATTAGGAATCTTTTAACTCCTGATGTGCTCGTATGCAGAGATTGCAGAGAGAGGTATAAGGAAGATGTATCCTGTAGCGTATGTGGAAAAAATATGCTCGATCCTTCATATAAAGGAATGGTGTATGAGTGTCCAGTTTGTGGCAAGCTATATTGCGAGGAATGCTGGAATAAAATGGAGGAGATGAAAGAAGGAAAGAAACTATTCCATTAATTTTTTAATAACCATGACAGAAGATTACGGAATAGATAAGATTAAAGTACTGGAGGGCTTAGAAGCAGTTAGGAAAAGGCCTGCAATGTATATTGGATCTACAGATGAAAAGGGATTGCATCACTTGGTAGAGGAGGTAGTAGACAATTCTGTAGATGAAGCACTTGCAGGCTATTGCAGCAAAATAGATGTAGTTATACATAAAGATGGAAGCATAAGTGTAGATGATAATGGCAGAGGTATCCCCGTTGAAATACATGAAGAATATGGCATATCTGGCGTTGAAACAGTAATGACAAAGCTCCATGCAGGAGGGAAGTTTGAGAAAGGCGCATATAAGGTGGCAGGCGGTTTGCATGGCGTTGGCGTAAGTGTGGTGAATGCATTATCAAAATGGCTTGAAGTAGAAGTCAGGAGAAACGGGAAAGTTTACAGGCAGAGATATGAAAGGGGCAAGCCTGTGACGGAGCTGAAAATTGTTGGCGATGCTAAGGAAACTGGAACAAAAGTTAGATTTCTTCCAGATGATGAGATTTTTGGAGGCAAGAGTTTTGACTATCATTTATTGAGAAAAAGATTGCAGGAGATAGCTTTTCTGAACAGGGGACTCAGAATAAGGCTTTATGATGAGAGAGTTGGAAAAGAAGATGTTTTTGAATATGAAGGGGGCATTATTGAGTTTGTAAAATATATAAACAGAAATAAGACACCATTGCACGATGTTATATACTTTTCTGGAAAGAAAAATGGAATAGATGTTGAAATTGCATTGCAATATACAGATGGCTACATCGAAAACATCTTCACCTTCGTAAATGATATTAATACAAAAGAAGGAGGCACCCATTTATCTGGCTTTAAATCTGCTCTCACAAGAGTGCTGAATGAATATGGAAGGAAAAATATATTCAAGAATGATGAATCATTGAGTGGAGAGGATGTGAGAGAAGGTTTGACAGCCGTCATATCCTGCAAGGTTCCAGACCCTCAGTTTGAGGGGCAAACTAAAACAAAGCTTGCAAATTCCGAAGTGAAGGGAGTTGTAGAAACAGTAGTATATGAAAAACTTTTTTTATATTTGGAGGAAAATCCACCTGTGGCTAAGAGCATACTTGAAAAAGCTCTGCAGGCAGCCAAGGCAAGGGAGGCTGCAAGAAAAGCGAGAGAGCTTGTTAGAAAGAAAAGCTATCTTGAATCTCTCTCACTCCCAGGAAAACTTGCAGACTGCACATCAAATGAGCCAGAAAAGTGTGAGCTTTTTATTGTAGAAGGCGATTCAGCGGGTGGCTCAGCCAAGCAGGGAAGAGATAGAAAGTATCAGGCAATCCTGCCCTTAAAAGGAAAAATTTTGAATGTTGAAAAAGCGAGCTTTGATAAAATTCTTGAAAATGAAGAAATTCGTGCCATAATCTCTGCAATTGGCACAGGAATAGGAGATGAATTTGACATAAGGAAGGCAAACTATAACAAAATAATCATTATGACAGATGCAGATGTTGACGGAGCCCATATTCGCACACTCTTGCTAACTTTCTTCTTTAGATATATGCGTCCCCTTATAGAAAATGGTTACATTTACATTGCTCAGCCACCCTTATACAGGATAAAGAAAGGTAATAAGGTGTATTATGCATATAGTGAGGAGGAAATGAAAAAGATAGCAGGAGATGGCGCTACATTGCAACGTTATAAGGGCTTAGGAGAAATGAACCCAGAGCAGTTATGGGAGACTACAATGAACCCAAAGAACAGAATACTGAAAAAAGTGGAGATAGAGGATGCAATTGAAGCAGATGAGCTTTTCACAATTTTAATGGGTAAAAATGTTGAAGAAAGAAGAGAATTTATAAAGAGGCATGCAAAGGAGGTTGTGAATCTTGATATCTGAGAAAATCATTGTAAAGCCCATTGAAGACGAAATGAAAACTTCATATCTTGATTATTCAATGAGTGTAATTGTTGGCAGGGCTTTGCCAGATGTTAGAGATGGCTTAAAACCTGTACATCGCAGAATTTTACATGCAATGAACGAAATGGGACTGCGCCATAATAAACCTCATCGCAAGTCTGCAAGAGTTGTAGGAGAAGTCTTGGGAAAATATCATCCTCACGGCGACACAGCAGTTTATGATGCACTGGTAAGAATGGCTCAGTCATTTTCAATGCGATATCCCCTTATTGATGGCCAAGGCAATTTTGGAAGTGTAGATGGCGACGCCCCCGCAGCAATGAGATATACAGAGGCAAGACTGAGTAGGATAAGTGAGGAATTGCTTAAAGATATAGATAAGGATACTGTTAAATGGCGTGATAACTTTGATGGCACACTTAAAGAGCCTGAGGTTTTGCCTGGTTTGCTTCCTAACTTGCTTGTTAATGGCTCTACTGGTATAGCAGTTGGTATGGCAACAGATATGCCTCCTCATAATTTAAATGAAGTTGTCGATGCCATCATTGCAACGCTCGATAATCCAGATATAAGCATACCAGAGCTTTTTAGCTATATTAAAGGACCAGATTTTCCAACGGGAGGAATTATATGCGGCGAGAGTGCGATTTTACATGCTTATAAAACAGGACATGGAAGGATAAAAGTAAGGGCAAAAACTCATTTTGAGGGAGAATATATAGTTGTTACCGAACTTCCATATAGAGTAAATAAAGCTTCTCTTATAAAGCATATTGCCGAATTGGTCAGGAAAGGCGTAATCAATGGAATTGCTGATTTGAGAGATGAATCAGATAGGAAGGGATTGCGTATCGTTATAAAACTCAAAAGAGATGCTTTGCCAGAAGTAGTGCAGAATCAGCTTTTCAAGCATACACAGCTTGAAATAACCTTTGGCATTCTTAACATTGCTTTAGTTGATGGTGTGCCAAGGCTATTAAATTTAAAAGACCTCATCACTGAATATATAAGACACAGGAGAAATATTGTAAAAAGGAGATGCAATTACGAGTTAAGAAAGGCTGAGGAAAGAAAACATATTTTGGATGGTTTTGTGAAGGCACTGGAAAACATTGATGAAGTAATCGAGCTTATAAGAAAATCAAGAAATGCGAAGGAAGCTTCTATAAAACTAATGGAAAGATTCGGATTTTCTGAGCGTCAGACTAAGGAAATTCTCTCAATGCGCCTACAATCTTTAACTTCCATGGAGTTTGAAGAACTTAAAAAGGAAAGAAAGGAAAAAGAGAAAGAAATAGAAAGGCTGAAGAAAATTTTATCTGAAGAAAGAGAAATTGATAGAATAATTAAAGAAGAGTTGTTATATCTGAAGAAAAGTTACGGAGATAAAAGAAGAACGGAGATAAGAGAAGAAGAAGCGGAAATGAAAATGGAGGATTTAATTCAGGAAGAAGATGTTGTTATAATTCTGACTACTGAAGGTTACATAAAAAGGGTGCCACTGGATGAATACAGAATGCAGAAAAGAGGAGGCAAAGGTTTGCTTGGTATGAGAATGAAGGAAGGTGATGCAATTTACAGAATAGTCGTTTCCTCCACACATGATAGACTCCTTTTCTTCTCTTCAGATGGAAAGGTTTATCAGAGGAAGGCATATGAAATTCCTGCTGGAGAGAGATATGGAAGGGGAAGGGCAGTAGTTAACATTATCCAATCAAATAAAATAATGGAAGTTTTGCCCATTAAAGATTTTTCTGAGGGCTATCTTTTCTTTGCAACTAGAAAAGGCGTGGTGAAGAAAACTTCATTACTTTCCTTTAAAAACATAAGGAAAAATGGCATTATTGCTCTTCGCCTTAAAGAAGAAGATGAGATCGTTGGTGTGAGACATGTAAAAGATGGTGATAAAATAGTGCTCTCAACAAAAAATGGATACGCCTGCATGTTCTATGAAAAGGATGTTAGGGCAATGGGAAGAAATGCTGCAGGTGTTAGAGGCATAAGGCTTTATAATGATGAGGTTGTGTCTGTAGAAATAGCAGACAAAGACCTGCTTACGGTGACAGAAAATGGATATGGAAAGAGAACGCCAGCAGGCGAGTATAGGCTGACTAAAAGGGGAGCGAAAGGTGTTATAACCATCAAAACTACTGAGAGAAATGGAAAAGTTGTTTGCGTGCTGGCAGTTGATGAAAATGATGAAATTTTACTTTCAAGTGAACAGGGAATGATGGAGAGAATAAAAGTTAAAGATATAAGAAGACAAGGAAGAAACACAATGGGCGTCAGGCTAATGAAACTCAATGAAGGAGATAAAGTAAGAAGTGTGGCAAAGATATGATATTTAACTTTTACGCAAGCTTTATAAGATAATGGAAACATCAATACCATGGAGACTTCACTGTTAATAAATGAAATAATAAACAAATATTTCAAAGAAGATTTTTATAAAGCATCTTTAGTTGCGGACAATTTAAAACAAATCATGGAAGAAGCGAAGGAAAGATACAAATTAAAAGAAATATATCTTACTCCAGTATTAGGAGATATTGTTAAAAAAGGTTTTTTAAAACACTTTTCCTCACCTCCTAAAACCTCAAAAGCTCTTGGTAATGCATTATGGAAATTTTCTAATGGCAAGATAAGTAAAGAAGAATTGTATAAAACTGCTAAACATTCAATTTCGGGAAGTCTCTCTACTAATACAAGAAATGCTTATCAATGCTGGGTTTTGTTGGCTTTGTTAAACTTGATAGAGTGTAAACTTATTGACTGGTGCTATAAAAAATATTTAAACGAGTTGCCCGAAAAGTCAAGAAATATTTCCCTTAAATCAAAAAGAGGAAATAAAGCAATTTTTCCAAACTTCATAATGGAGGTCTCTGGAAAATTCTTTAGTGTATTTTATGAAGGACCCGGTGCCGTTGGATGGGGAAGGAAAGAATATGAAAAAATTTTTACACTTCTCATCAAAGAATATGGCTATAATTCTCCTAGACCAGATATAATGATTTATTCAGGAAAAGTGGATAACATTTACGATGTTAACGAAAAGCCATTTCCAATTCGCAAAAACCCTTTCATGAGTATAGAATGTAAAGAAAAAGCAGATTGGTATAAAAATAAGAAAAAAGGGAAGAAAGAAATAGATATTGTAAAAGAATATAAGGAAATTTATTCTCCAAAAAATTATTTTGTAGTAAGCTTGGAAGAAACGCCAGAAGATATTTGTAAAGAATTAGAAACGTTAGATATTATTTGCATAAATAACGTAGGATTTGACAAGAATAAGTTAATAAAGATCGCTTCGCAACTGTTGGCCTAATCTTTTTTAAAATTTTTATCACAAGATTTTTAAGATTTAAATGGATAATAGAACAATGATAAATAGGAGCTATGTGAATAAAAAATTCGTATATTCTACGTTTCCCAGCTCACACCCAAATTTTGACCCGCATATGACAGTCTCGTCAAAAAATTCATCCACAACTTGATAAAAGGAGGTGTGAAATGAGAAAATGTGTCATTGGAGTATGTGCGATAGTATTGGTTGTGACTGCATCTTTAGGTTGTATAGAGAAGGAAGGTCAAAAGAGTTTTAGGGCGGAGATTGAAAAAGGGATAGATGACGGAAGCATGTTTATTTTAGCTGGTTTATATCCTGATATAGTGGCAGGATGGGTTGTAGGAAATCTTGAAGGTGCTTTCGTAGGCGTAGTTGTCTCAGGTGGTGGTGATACTACTATCCAGAGAGCATTGTACAGATTTAATATTTCTAGCTGGAGCAAAGGAGATATTACCCTGCACTTACACTGTACATACAAAGTAGGAGATCCTGGAAAAGTAGAAATCTATGTTGTGAACGATTTTGGGGAACTCCCGGAAGAGCCTTCACAAGATCCTGAAGATATATCTTCCTTTTGGAACATTGTAAATAGTGGAACGATAATAGGAGAAGTAGAAGCTAACCAAGGGGATTGGTTTGAGATAATCATCCCAGAAACTGCCATTGTAGATACAAACTATCTCGCTTTGGTATTGAAATTAAAGAACGAAAGCGTCAGCGGAGGCAATGCATATGGATTTTCTACTTTTGAGTATGCAGAAAGGTATAATGAAGACAAGCCATATGTAGAGTGGGTGAATTAAATGTATCTGTCGCTTCTCATCTCTCCACTTTGCTTCAGTGTACGTGCTCAACAACACAAGTATGCGGCCGTTGTTATCAAAGAATTTTGAAATAGACAGATAATAAAAACAAAATCCTTAAACAACACTCTTTTTATATTCACATTCATTTATTCTCAATGGATTATAAAAAGCTTGGATTTAAAGCGGGGCTTGAAATTCATCAGCAGCTGGCAACGCATAAGCTATTTTGCTCTTGTCCATCAGCATTAACAGAAGAAGAGGATGCAATTTTCTCGAGAAGGCTTCGTCCCACTCAATCTGAACTTGGAGAAGTAGACAGGGCAGCGTTAGAAGAGGCAAGGAGGGGAAAAAAATTTATTTATCATAGTTCACGCCATGCTTCCTGCCTTGTAGAAGCAGATGAAGAGCCACCACATGAAGCAAATGGTGAAGCTATAGATATAGCCTTAACTGTTGCTCTTCTTTTAAATGCAGATATTGTTGATGAGATTCATTTCATGAGGAAAATAGTTATTGATGGCTCAAATACAACTGGGTTTCAACGCACAGCTTTAATTGCAATGAATGGAAAAATAGATGGAGTAGGAATAGAGACAATATGTTTGGAGGAAGATGCTGCAAGAAAGCTGCGCGGCAATAAAAAGGAAGTGGAATATGCTTTAGACAGGCTTGGTATACCATTGGTTGAGATCGCTACCTCTCCTTCCATTTCCTCTCCACAGCATGCAAGAGAAGTTGCAGAAAAAATTGGATTGCTTTTAAGGGCAACAAAAAAAGTTAAGAGAGGCATTGGCACCATAAGGCAAGATTTAAATGTTTCAATTAAAAGAGGAAATAGAGTAGAAATAAAAGGGGTGCAGGAGCTGAATGATATTCCAAAGATTTTGGAAAACGAAGTAAAAAGGCAAATAGAACTCATAGAGGTGAGTAAAGCATTGAAAGAAAGAATAAAGGAAAAAGATTTAGAAAAAGTCGTCGTAAAGGATGTAAGCAGTATCTTCAAAAAAACTTCTTCAAAATTCATAAGGAAAGCTATTGAAAAAGGGGTAACGCTTGCTTTAAAGCTTCCTAGCTTCGATGGTTTGATAGGGGGTGTAAAATACAAGGAGCATCGCCTTGGAAAAGAATTTGCAATGCATGCAAAGCTTGAAGGAGGAGGCATAATCCATTCTGATGAGCTTCCAAATTATGGAATTAGCGAAAAAGAGGTGGAGGAAATCAGAAGAAAGCTGAATTGTGAAGAAAATGACGCTTTCGTTATTTCGGCAGGAAAAAAGAGCGTCGCTGAAAAATGCTTAAAAGCTGTTTTATTGAGGGCAAGGCAGGCGTGGCATGGAGTGCCAGAAGAAGTGAGACGTGCTTTGCCAGATGGATTTACAGAATATATGCGCCCTATGCCTACTGCTGCTAGAATGTATCCAGAAACAGATATTCCCCCTGTAAGAGTTACGAGAGCTAAGATAGAAAAGCTTAAGAAAAAGTTGCCTGAACTGCCTGATGAAAAAATAGAGAGAATGATGGAACAATACGGGCTTAGTAATGAGGAGGCAAGGCAAATAGTTTTTTCAGATAGAGATGACATATTTGAGGAATTAGCAAAAAAGCATGGGCATGAAAAATTGATTGCAAGAATTCTTTTAAATATGCTTCCAGAAATGGAGAGAGAAGGATATAAAGTAGCTAATATTGACAAGAGAATATTGAGTGTTGTTCTCGAGGGATTGAAAGAGAAAAAATATGCAAAAGAAGCCATAGAGAAGCTTCTACGCCATTTTTCTCAATACCCCCATGATAGCCTGCAAGAAGCAATGAAAGCCTGCAAGCTTGGATTTTTGAGCGAGGAAAAACTGCGGAAAATAATAAGGAAAATTGTAAATGAAAAAATTGAATTCATAAAAGAGAGGAGAGAAAGAGCAATATCGCCACTGATGGGTATAGCAATGAAGAAGCTTAGAGGAAAGGCAGATGGCGCTTTGGTAAACAAAATACTGAAGGAGGAAATAGAGAAAATTATTTCCTCAGGCTAGTCAAATTTGGGCTTTTAATTTATGTTATTATAAACTTATATCCTGTTGCTATTGCCTGATTATCATTTCCATCTATTGCCCATATTGCAACATTATACATTCCAGGCAT